>JACRCA010000425.1 GCA_016234425.1 Deltaproteobacteria bacterium
GACAGGGAGGTGGACTTAGAGAAAGCAAAACAGCTTCTGGCTGAAGCGGGGTACCCAGATGGATTTAAGGTAGAATTTTTCCAATTTTCTGGTGCTACCTATGACATGGACGCCTGTCAGGTCGTCATAGGGCAATTGAGTAAAATAGGGATTGAGGGGACTATAAAAGTCGTCGATCGAGCGCCCTTTTTTGAAGGCATGAGAAAGGGAGAATATAACATTTCGACAAGAGGGGACAGCGAAAGGCTTGATCCGGATGATGCCTACTACCTGTACCTCCATTCAGGAGAAATCGGTAAGAATAACTGGTCACGATACAGCAGCAAGGAACTCGACAGGTTATTGGAGGAAGGCCGAACGACATTGAAATGGGAGGATCGAGTGCCGACCCCCCCAAAAGTGGTCGAAATTATAAAGGAGGATCTCCCCCATCTATACTTAGCCAAGTCCATTATCCCAATTGCCTACCGCGACTATGTCAAAGGGCATGGGGCGGGGGCGTCTACCTGGTTCGGCTATTACGGCGGCGCGATGAAAATGGTCTGGCTTGACAAATAGGGTAGTTAGAAAATATCTCCAAATCCCCCCGACCCCCCGAAGGTGTGAAAAAATTATGCTAGTGCCAAGCTGCAGAACCTGGCGTAACATCAGATGGCCTTCGCAGGTCCGGGAGCCGGAGGCGCTTCGCTTGGCATCACAAGGCAGTTATTCTTGCATGGATCAGGCGGGAAAAAGCACCCCGCCTCCCTTTTGGGACCGACGGCTGAACCATCTAGTAGAGTCTTCTCCCGCCGATGCTGCCTGCGCTCACCGCCCCCCGCTCCCGGACCCCGACAAGGGGGAAAAGGATGTAATCAATTTTTTCACACCTTCCCCTTTATAAAAGGGGGGCAGGGGGGGATTTTCCCCCCGCCCTGGCGGGGCGGGATTCGAGGGTGACGGTGCCGTCATGAATTATTAGTTAGAGCGATAAAAGGAATTTAAATTTGGCATTGCTAAAAAGCTTATGATTTTATCGCTCCAAAGGGAGGGAGATTGCCAATGAAATTTAATATCTGGAGTTTATTGATCATCGCAATCGTCCTCTCAGTCAGTTCCTGTGAAGCGAAAAAAGAACCAGTAAAAAAAGAAGTCCAGAAAAAAGCCCCTGCCGGATATATTATAAATTTTAAACCAAACGATAGCCCGGATCTGGTCCCCCCTAAGACGCTTATTCTTCTACAATCCCCGGCTGATGGGCAAAATTTTTTTTGCCTAGATGTGATAGCCAAGAAAGTAGATCTTATCTCGGGAGTAGTTTTCGAGTTGAACTTCGATCCTGCTGGCGTTAGTTATCAAAGCTACAAACCCGGCGTTCTGTTCGAACAGAAGGGGAAGCCTGTTTATCAGATTGGAATTAAAGGAGACCAGAAGGGGAATTTAGCGGTAAGGATTTCTTTCGAATCTGGTAATGGAGGAGCGAGTGGAAGCGGGAAGCTCGTCACCCTCTGCTTTAAAGCTCTTCAACCGGGAAGGGTTGGTATTCTTTTTGAAAATGGAGAGTTGCTGGATTTACAAAAGAAAAAGATGGTTGGAGTAACCTGGGTAGGAGGCCTTCTCTGGGTTTTGGAAGCCTGATGATTTTTAACGCTAATCCCACGATCGGTTGGAAATATTTCAGAGGTTAGAAAATCCAGAATTCAAAACCGACAAACTGAAAAAGACCTCGCCAATCTATTGTAAAAGCCTTTCCACACTTAAGGAACCTCAGTAAAGTGGCCTGGCCATCTTAGAAAAGATGGAGAGGTCTTTCTACGTTTTCAGAGATATCGCGTACGTATCTTGACATCTTTGTCAGATTTAAGGTAAATGTTTAAACGATTAAGGAACCCGTTATCTCAAAATCAAGAAAGAAAACTACCCAAAGATATTTGAAATTTCCCTCACCCAACGCCCTCCCCCTGTGATGGGGGAGGGAAAGGGTGGGAAGGGGATATTTTTGAGGTTCTGTAAATGTTAGAAGAAAATTCTCAGACTGAAAGGTGTAGGAATCTATCCCTATTGAAATTCAGGAGGACAAAGAGCCTATTAAAGAATTTTCTGGCATCCATGATAGGTGCCGGAAGATGGTTTCACGGATTAAAAAAATTGAGAATTGGAGGTTAGTCATGCCAGACATTGCCAAAGAGACTCTACTAAGAATTTATAACAACATGGTTCGGTTGCGTTGTCTGGACGATAAGATCAACGAGCTGATCGCCAGTGGAATTGGCATCACCCAGCATTCTACCAGGGGGCAAGAAGCCACGACGGTTGCGGCCTGTGCCGCTTTGGAGCCTGCGGATTACGTGATGCCCTATCCTCGGGGGTGGGGTTGGGCGATTGGCAAGGGGATGGACCCGAAGATCTTGTTAGCTGAGTTGTTGGGTAAAAAGACAGGGTGCTGCGCGGGCAAAGGGGGAGTACATGTCGCGGATTGGTCGCTGCGGATTATGGGAAGGCCGGGAGTGCAGGCGGCCCATGTTCCTTTGGCTGCTGGAGTGGGTCTATCGATCAAGTTTAGGAAGACAAGGGATGTGGTTTTATGTTTCTTTGGAGATGGTGCTTCCAATGAGGGCAACGTTCATGAAGGGATGAACCTGGCTTCAGTTTGGAAGGTACCGGTGGTCTTTATTTGCGAGAACAATCTATACGCTTTGTTTACCCCCTATGAGGAGACCACCTCGGTGAGAGATATTGCTGACCGGGCGCAGGGGTATGCGATACCGGGAGTGATCGTGGATGGCAACGATGCGATTGCGGTTTATGAGGCGGCGCGGGAGGCAATTGAGCGGGCTCGATCAGGGAAAGGTCCGACGATGATTGAATCAAAGACTTACCGGATTCATGGACATACGGCCATGGATCGTTTTCATCTGGGAGGGTATCGGCCGAAGCAGGAGGTGGAAGAGTGGGAGAAGAAGGATCCGGTGAAGCGGCTGCGGGAGAGGTTGATCGAGATGAAGACTGCCTCAGAGGCGGAGTTGGGGGAGATTGAGCGAAGAGCGAAGGAAGAGATCGAGGAGGCGGAGAAGTTTGCCAAGGAGAGTCCGTACCCGACGGTGGAAGAGATTTTTTGTGATGTCTATGTCGAATAAGGGAGGAGGAGAGAGCAATGGCATCGAGAGAGATGACCTATGCCGAGGCTATTCGCGAGGGCCTGCGGGAAGAGATGCGGCGAGATGAGCGAGTGATTCTTTTGGGTGAGGATATTAAGATCAATGTCTGGGCGGTGACGCGGGAGCTTCATAAGGATTTTGGGGAGCGGGTGATCAACACGCCGCTTTCGGAGTCTGGGTTTTCTGGGGCAGCTGTGGGGGCGGCCTTGACCGGAATGCGGCCGGTAGTGGAAATCATGTATGCTGATTTTACCATGTATGCGGCCGATTCGATTGCCAACCAGGCGGCCAAATATCGGTACATGTGTGGGGGAGGAGAGTTCAAGGTGCCGGTGGTTTTTCGGGTTGCTGGCGGTGGGAGTGCCAATGGGGGTGGATGCCATCATGGGCAGTC
>JACRCA010000428.1 GCA_016234425.1 Deltaproteobacteria bacterium
CCCTGGAGAAGACAGTCCAATGGGTTTCCAGCAGACGCGCGCCCGGGAAAAGGAGAGCTACGTTTAGGCCTTTATAGGGAGAAAGGCGCAGGTTTAAAGGGGGGGGCTGCCAGAATAGGAAGGGAATGAGCAAGCAGACCCACAACCACCGGAAGATCGAAATCGGTCTGATATCCCAGGCGAAGGCGACCGAAGCCAACCCACCCAAAACGCAGGAAAATAGCAAGGTACCTGGCCCACCGAAAACCCCAAAAAGAACAAGGACGAGAAGGCATCCTAAAGATGCGCCGATCAGGTCAGAAAAATATAATTTCCCCGAAAGGGCGCTCCATCGAGCCAGGGCTGAAGAGATCGCCAGGCCCGAGAAAAAAAATGGAATGGAAAATACCAGATAATACAGGAAGATATAAAAAATCTGCCACCGGTCCCAGGATAGGCGGGCGACATCGAAAGGAATCAGGTTGCTGAGAAGATAAGCAATCAGCGTGCTGAAGGAGAAGAACCAGGCAGCATGGACCAAGGTTCGGGTTGTATCCCGCCGCAGGAAAGAAGGAAAAGAAGATAGGAAAGACCCGCTGGCCCCATACCCCAGAAGGGCCATGCTCACCACCATAAAAGCGAAATGATGCCACTGGGCCACCGCAAGGAGGCGGGTCAGGGATATTTCCAGGGTAAGGGTGGCAGCAGAAGTGAGGAAGATTCCCAGGAGCAAGGAAAACGGAAGTTCGGAAGGCGGATTTCGGAAGGCGGATTTCTGATTACAGGGTAGCATCATCCTTTTCCCAGTTGGGTTAGCCATTCCGCAATGGGCTGGTCTAAAAAGTCTCGCAATAATTCCTTGCTTTGCTGAGGTAAGGTAGGATTATAATAATATAATAGACTTTTCCAGCCAATCGAAATTTGTCTTCACTGGAATAAATAAATGCCAAGGTACGAGACATTCGACCATACCGCAGACTTGGGCGTTTTAGTTTTTGGCCAGACCTACGAGGAGGTCTTTGCCAACGCCGCCTTTGCCCTCTTCGATCTACTAACAGACCTGGATAACGTCAGGGAGAGTCTATCTTATGGTCTTCATTTAGAGGCGCACGATCAGGAAGAACTTCTAGTCCGCTGGCTGAGCGAGCTGTTGTTTCTCTGCGAGAGTCAGGGTTATCTATTCAAAAATTTTTCATTCACCCATCTAAGTCAGACCTCCTTGCGAGCAGTGGCTCGCGGAGAAACTTTCGACCCTTTGCGCCACGAATTTAAAACCGAGATCAAGGCGGTGACTTACCACCAGGTAGGGATCAAGGAGAAAGATGGGAAGTGGGAAGCGAGGGTCATTTTTGATATTTGAAAGTGGAGGGCGCACCCGTGAGCAACAAGGAGAAGATTCATCTGGAAAAAATCGATGATTATCGCTGGCGGATTCCCCGGACAGGGAAGATGCGAGTGGATGGAGTCATCTACGCCGATGAAATTCTGCTTAAGGACATTCGCGAGGATGAAAGCCCCAAACAGGTGGCCAACGTGGCCCATCTCCCAGGCATCCAGAAGTATTCTTTAGCCATGCCTGACATCCACTGGGGGTACGGCTTTCCCATCGGCGGCGTCGCCGCCTTCGACTGGCAAGAAGGTGTCATTTCCCCCGGCGGTGTGGGTTATGACATCAACTGCGGTATCCGGCTTTTGCGTACGAACCTATCCACCCAGGATCTGCGGCCAAAAATCAAAGATTTGGTGAATGCCCTCTACCAAAACATTCCTTCAGGAGTTGGGTCTAAAGGAGCCCTGCGCCTCTCTACCCAAGAATTGCGGCAGGTCCTCAAACAGGGATCGGCCTGGGCGGTGAAGAACGGTTATGGTTTTCCGGAAGACCTGGACTTCACGGAAGACCGGGGGTGCATGGAGGGGGCTGACCCCGGAGTGATCAGCGAAAGAGCGCTGGAGCGGGGAAAGCCTCAACTCGGGACGCTGGGTTCGGGAAATCATTTTTTGGAAGTGGGGTTCGTAGAAGAGGTTTACGATGGGGAATTGGCCCGCATCTTTGGCCTGAGGAAGGATCAGGTTACCATTCTCATCCACTCCGGGTCTCGAGGGTTGGGTTACCAGGTATGTGATGATTTCCTGAAAAAGATGGGCGAACGGGTCCGCCAGTTGGGTTTGGAACTTCCGGACCGACAATTAGCCTGCGACTTCATTCGGTCGAAAACAGGTCAAGATTATTTCTCTGGAATGGCCTGCTCGGCGAATTACGCCTGGGCCAATCGGCAAATGCTCATGCACTGGACCCGGGAGGTCTTCGAACGGGTTCTGCAGATGAGTCCAAAAGAGCTGGGCATGCGTCTGGTTTATGACGTCTGCCACAACATCGCCAAGCGCGAATTTCATACCATTGACGGAGAGCTGCGGGAGGTCTGCGTCCACCGCAAAGGAGCAACGCGCGCTTTTCCCCCCGGCCATCCCGCTGTACCTGAAGCTTACCGCAGCGTCGGCCAACCAGTCCTCATCCCCGGCGATATGGGGCGGTACTCCTACGTGCTGGTAGGCACAGAAGGGGCTATGCAGGAGACTTTTGGCAGCACTTGCCACGGCGCCGGAAGAGTGCAGAGCCGCACACAGGCCAAGAAGGCGAGCAAAGGGAGAGCGCTCCATCGCGAGCTGGAAGATCACGGGATCTTCGTCATGGCCGCGAGCCGCGCCACTTTGGTCGAGGAAGCTCCGGAAGCTTACAAGGATGTCAGCCAGGTGGTGGAGGTGGTTCACCAGGCCGGGATTTCCCGAAAAGTGGCCAAACTTCGGCCCTGGGGAGTAGTTAAAGGATAGAATCTATTTGTTAGTTAGTGAGTGGGGTCGTTCCTTCCTTGAAGCACTCGGAGATGGCATTGCCTGATTTCGTTGGATTTCCCGGTCTGACAGGCTCGCCGGTGGCCGCATCCACTCTGACGAAGACGATTCCCTCTGGAACGGAAAAATTCTCCACCGGTATTTCAGCGACCGCTTCTTTCATGAATTCCAACCAGATCGGCAGGGCGGCAACAGCGCCGGTCTCGTGGGTACCTAGAGGCTTCTCAATGTCATACCCCATCCAGGCGCCGGCGACCAGCCGCTGAGGGATGAAGCCGATAAACCAGGCATCGCGGGTATCGTTTGTGGTTCCTGTTTTCCCGGCCGCGGGCCGACCCAATGCTCTGGCTTTTTGGCCAGTCCCATCCTGGATGACACTCTGCATCAAGCTAGTGATCAGGTAGGAAGTCTGTGGGCTGATGACTTCGACGGCAGAGGGTTCTATTTCTTCCAGAATGTTGCCATCTTTGTCCACGATCCGGGTGATCAAAATGGGCTCGGCCCGGTAACCCTGAGCGGCGAAAACCCCGAAGGAACTGGTCAGCTCCAACAGCGAAACGTTCGCTGCCCCCAGAGCTAACGAAAGGTTGGGCTCGAGTTTGGATTTGATCCCCAAGTTCTTGGCGTACTCAACCAGGTAATCTACTCCAATGGCCTGGGCAATCTTCACCGTGGCTACGTTTCGCGAGAAGGTCAGAGCCTTGCGGAAGGTGATCGGCCCCCAGAACTCCCGGTCAAAATTCTGAGGTTCCCAGGGTTCCTTTCCCGGGACGTCTATGTACGAAAAGGGTTCATCCACGATGATCGTGGCCGGGGTGAATCCCCGATCTAAAGCCGCAGCATAGACGACGGGCTTGAAAGCTGACCCGGCATGCCTGCGGGCCTGGGTGGCCCGGTTGAACTGGCTGGCTGAAAAATCCCGTCCCCCAACCATGGCCAGAATATAACCCGTTTGCGGGTCGAGGGCAATCAGGGCTCCTTGCACCTGATCCCGCCCTTTCCCCTTGCCTTCCCGCGCCTCGAATTCTTCCAGGCCTTTTAGAACGGCTGCTTGGGCAGCTTGCTGCATCTTGTAGCTGATCGTGGTATAGATCTTCAGGCCCCCTTTATACAGCTTTTCTTTGCCGTACTTTTCCTCCACGTACATGCGTACCTGTTCTATCGCGTAAGGGGCTTCATTGTAGCCTTTGGGCCCTTTGGGCCGTAACCTGATTTCCTCCGCCGCTGCTCTTTGGGCCTGTTTCTGGGTGATCATTTTGCGCTCAACCATGCGGTTGAGCACGTATAGCTGGCGCTCGCGGGCCTTCTTGGGATGGCGCAGCGGAGAGAGGTTGTTGGGAGCCGGGGGGAGACCGGCAAGCACGGCGCACTCCGCCAATGTGAGATTCTGTACGGGTTTCCCAAAATAAGTCTTGGCCGCAGCAGCCACCCCGAAGGCGCCTTCTCCCAGGTATATTTGATTCAGGTAGAGGTAAAGGATTTCGTTCTTGGTTAGATAGCGCTCGATTCGCTGGGCCAAAATGGCCTCCTTAACCTTGCGAGTAAAGCTCCGTTCAGGGGTGAGGAAGAAGGACTTGGCGATCTGCTGGGTAATCGTGCTACCCCCTTGCACCACGTCGAAAGCTTCGATGTTCCGGAAGGCTGCCCCCAGTATTCTCCAGTAATCGATCCCCCGGTGTTTGAAGAAACGGGCATCCTCCGCAGCGATGAAGGCCCTGATCAATAACCGAGGCATCTGGGAAAGGGGAGCAACCATCCGTCGTTCCACAAAGAATTCGCCGATCAAGACCTCATCGTCTGAAAAGACCTCAGAGACAATATAGGGCTGGTAATCTTTCAGGGTAGTCAGCCTGGGGAGATCGAAGAGGAAGGTAAAGTAGAAGGCTATGGCCGACCCGAAGAGAAGGAGGAGGACCAGGGAAAAGACCAGGATCAGAGCATTCCAGCGCCCCCCCTTTTTTTTCTTGGCGCTTTTTTTATGGAGATAGATCATAGTCGAAAAAGGAGCAAAAAGGCTTTGAGCATTCCAGGGTCCAAGGAGTCAAGTGAAATATTTAAATACTTGAACCTGCGAATCCCTGACCTCTTAAAGTATAGCACATCTTCGCCCTTAGAGACTTCCCGGAAAAAAATGAACGCAGATAGCGGAAATATCTCCGGGGAAGAACTAAGGCTGCTTTTTGAACACACCAACCCCATTGGGAACAGCCCATCCCCCGCGAATGTCAATTCTCAAGGACTTAAATTCTGCGTACATTTGGGCCGATGGTCCTCCGTCAAGGGTTAAAGCGTCTCGGCATTCCAGCCCGCCCTCAGATTCTGGAAGGCGAAAAATCCTGGCTAAGTCCTGAAGGTAAGCATCCGTATCTTCCGTGTTTAGCAGGATAACCTGATTTTTGAACGTAACGCCCAGGGCCGACCGCCTGGCCAGTTGTTTTTTCATGCGAAATGCCCTTCCATTCACAACGAGCCTCGGGCCGACCTGGAGCGCCTGCGAAATGGTCCCTTCGTTCTGAAATTCTTTCGTGTGGATAATCCGGGGGCGATTGTCCTGAATCAGAAAAATTCCCCAATCAGCTTTCCGCAAAGGGCTGGCTTCCCGGCCGTCAACGATCAGGAGGCCAAGCGGCTTGTAATCCGGGAGAAAGAAACCGCCATTGACCGCGGCTAAAGCCTGCTTTTTTTTGGCTAGATCTCTGATCTCCATCCTGTCCGCACCAAAATCCCGACTGTCGATCATTCTCACCCGGAATTTCTCCGGGTCGATCCTTAATATCCACAACTTGAAAGAGGTCTGATAAGGCTGCTCGTCGAGTTGCATGGACCTGGCTTCAAAGCCCTCATCGATTCTTTGCCAGAAAGTGTCAGCGGCATAGCTGCCTGCCTGGCCCACCACCATGGGGAAAGTGGCTAAGGCAAACAGCAAAGGAATCCACTTTATCCTTTTCTCACCCAAGAGGTTAATTTCCTTCCCTTTTTTATTTTTATATTATAACCTAACGGCCCTGGGAAAGAAATGGCCATGAGAGAGCCCTCCCTCAATGACCATTTAGGAAAAAACTTAGGGATGGGCAATTTGCCGCCAGGGGATAGCCTAGACCTTTACCTGAAATTGAAATGGAGATGATTAAGAGAGAGGAAAATCTGGTTCCCAGCCGGTTAAGATTCTCTGAAGGCTTCCTCCAAAATCTCCAGGGCCATATCAATCTCGCGCTGGCGGACATCCAAAGGCGGGAGAAAGCGGATGACTTTATAGCCACAGCCCAAAAGTAAAAGGCCGCGGTCCAATGCCTGGCGAATGATCCGGTCTCGCCTTTCGCGGGAATCGATCTCCAGGCCATCCATCAGACCGATTCCCCGCACCTCCACGATGAAAGAGAATTTCTTCTGCAATCCCTTCAGTTGGGTTAAGAAATATTTTCCCAGGCGCGTGGCGTTGTCCAGTAGATTTTCTTTCTGGATGACTTCAATAATGGTGTAACCGATGGCCGAGCTTAAAGCGTTCCCCTCCCCCCACGTGCTGGAGATCCGATACTCCTGCTGGGGAAAGAGCTCTGTCTTCCCGAGAGTAGCGCCCACCCGAAGAGGTTTGGCGACGGTGATGATGTCCGGCTGAACGCCGAAATGCTCAATGGCCCACCATTTCCCGGTTCGTCCCAATCCCGCCTGAATCTCATCAGAGATCAGGGGAATGGAATATTTTTTGGCCAGGCGCTCCACCTCTTTCATGAATTCCATGCTGGGAACGTTATAGCCACTCTCTCCCTGGATAGGCTCGAGGATGATAAAGGCTACTTCCTCCGGGTCCACTAAGCCAATATCTGGGTCTAAATAATGATCCAAGCGGCTGCGTGTCCCCTCCTTTCCCGTACAGCAAACCATCCAGCCACAGTTACAGGGATGGGCCCGACAGGTGCAGTAAGGGAAGTCCGCAATGTTGGGAATCTGGGGGAACCAGTCGCGCTGGATCTTTTTGCTACGGTTGAGGGAGAGGGCGCCCAGAGTACGGCCATGGAAGGCACCATAAAAGCATATGCCATAACCATAATTTTTTTTATGGTCATAGCAAATTTTTATGGCGTTCTCCACTGCCTCGGCCCCGGAGTTTGTGAAGAAGGCAGAGCCAAACCCGAACTGGGAGGTGATTTCCATAAGCTTGGAATGGAGGTGAGATGGCGTGGGAATCTCGGATTTCTCCGGGTCTTCGCCCCAGGCCCCAATGAAGTCACATCCCGCATACCGGTCAGGGTCGATGGTTTGCAGCTTGGCAGCCATGCTGACCAGTGCGGGGTGATTGTAGCCCAAGGCGGAGCTGCCCACGTGGGAGACGAAATCCAAGATTACGTTTCCATCCACGTCCGTGACGAAGGGCCCTACGGCTGGCTGGGAGCGATCCCAAATGAACGCTTCATGGTAGGTAGATCGGGCGGCGTAGCGGCGATGGAATTCCGCCCACTTTCGGGCTTTTGGCCCAGGTGGGGGGGTCTTGATGTTTATTTGGGCAGTGTCTCTGTTCATCGGCGAATCCAGAATCAAAAATCAAATCGATCAATCGAAATGATCAACAATAATTCCAAAAAAGATTCATTTGATTGGCCATTCTCCTCTTTCTTTAAGAACTTCCCGATAAACCTCAAGGGCCTCATTGACCGCTGGCATTCCAGCATAGGTAGCCACTTGGAAAAAGATTTCCGCCAGCTTCCGGGGGTCACAGCCGATGTTCAAGGCGGCGTTTACATGGAGTTTGAGTTCCACTGTGGCTCGCAGAGCCGCGAGCATGGCGCAGGCGGCCATCTGTCTTTCCGTAGGGGTCAGAACGGTCCTCCAATAAAGGTTGCCCGTAATGTACACCCTCTTTATTTTTCGTTAGATCCATTTCCTTCTGGTCTCGCTCATCGCCCTTTTTCATCTGCCCAGAGGCCTTAATTTCATTTTTATTCAGGCGGGTTATTCAGTCAAGGCTTAAATCGACTGACCAAAGACCTCTTTGAGTTTCCCCCAAAATTGGGGCTCAAAGCGGGGGAAGCACTCTGAAGCTCATCTCATTGCTCTTTATAAACTCTGCATAACAACGCGCGTAACTGATAGGTGCCCATAGCTGGATCATAGGGAGGGCTGTTGCGAGTCCATTGAATCGGGTATTTGCTTAAGGTTCGAGGATCGCCACAGCTCGGACCCATCCCGCGCTGGCTCCTTCTATCTTTATGGGGAAGACGGCTACTTTGAAACCAAAAGGTTGAGGTATCTTGTCCAAATTGGCCATTCTCTCAATGTGGCAGTATTCTCTTTCCTTACCCAAGTAATGGGCCTCCCAGAATTTTTCCTTTCTCCCTGCCTTTAAATCCGCAACCATCACATCAAATGGTCGATCCCACCCCCAGGCATCCGTGCCCATAACTTTCACTCCCTGGTCGATGAGCCATAGAGTTGCTTCCCGAGTCATTCCCGGGTGCATATCTTCATACCCTGGCTCCCCATAGTGCTTATAGCGGTCAGTCCGGATGAGAACGATATCAA
>JACRCA010000432.1 GCA_016234425.1 Deltaproteobacteria bacterium
CCCAAGCGCTCGACCACGCGGGATATGGCTTCTCGTGGTAGGTAACGATACTCTTGCTGGATGTCCTGAAAGATACCGATGAGCCAACTCTTATCCGCGTTATACTTGTCGATGATTTCATCCACCTTCTTCAAATCCATTGTATTCTCCAGATTTTTGTTGCAATTAACCTTTGTCCATTCGCCACCCCCTCCTTTACCCTGTGGAGTAGTTTAATTTACTCCACAGGGCAAGCCCTCCCCCCTCGAGGGGGAGGGGGTGGGGGCCGCATTCCGGAGATAACTACCGTTTCTGGCCTTGGCCTTCAAGGCAGCATATTCTTCGCTGACTCGCTCCTGAATCTTGGCGATCAGGTCAGGAGTCAGGTGGCGGAAGCGCCCCTGGCCTTGCAAGTAATCCGCCACTGACCTGAGCTTCGGAAAGTCGATGCTCAGCCTGTACTTTCCGCGCTCTACTTCATAGAGGGGAAAGAAGCCTGTCTCCACGGCCAACCGGCCGTAGCGGATAGCCTGGTCAGAAGGAATCCTCCATCCCGTGGGGCAGACAGAAAGGATGTGGATGTAGGAGGGCCCCTGGATGGCCTTGGCTTTCTGGACCTTTTCGATGAGGTCAAAGGGGTAACTGGAACAGGCTGTGGCCACATAGGGAATATCATGGGCCGCCGCAATAGCTGCCATGTTCTTCTTCCAGGTCATCTGCCCGAAGCTCACCTTGCCAGGGGGAGAGGTCGTGGTCATGGCCCCGAAGGGTGTGGCACTGGACCGCTGGATGCCAGTATTCATATATGCTTCATTATCGAAACAGACGTAGAGCATATCATGACCACGCTCCAGAGCTCCGGATAGGGCCTGGAGCCCTATGTCCGAAGTGCCTCCATCACCGCCCATGGCCACTGCTTTGATCGATCTGCGAGGGATTCGGCCCTTGCGCATCAGAACTTTAAGCCCTGCTTCTACTCCAGCCCCGACAGCAGCAGCATTTTCGAACGCCACATGGATCCAGGGTACCTCCCAGGCTGTAGTGGGGAAGGCGGAAGAAATAATCTCCATGCACCCCGTGGCGTTGGCAATGATGATATTTCGCCCCAGGGCCTTGAGCACGTACCGCACAGCCAGAACCTCGGCGCATCCCTGGCAAGCGCGATGGCCTGGAACAATGGGTTCCTTCTGGTTAATCAATTTGGGAACATAGACTTGGTATTTATCCATTGTTAACTCCGTTAAATAACAAATAATTGGGGAGGTGGGGAGATTGGGTGCTGGGGAGATATTTTCCCCCATCTCCCGATCTCCCTATCTCCTCATCTGTTATTCTCGAATTCCAATCATGGTAAATTCTTCCACTGGCCGTTTCCTCTTCATCTTCAAGGCCTGCTGGACCATCTCTTCGAACTGCTCTGGAGGTACATCCCGGCCTCCGAGACCGGCTATGAAGCTAAATACTTTGGGGCGTTTTGGTTGCTGGTAGAGGGCAGATTTAATCTCTGAGCAAACCGGACCCCCAATCCCCCCGAAGGAAATGGCGCGGTCCATGACCACCAACGTCTCCAACCCTTGAACGGACTGGCGAATTTCCTCGAAGGGAAAAGGCCTCCAGAGCCGAAGCTTCAGCAACCCTACGGGAATTCCCTCATCTTGCATGCGGTCCACCGCGCCCATGGCGATCTCCCCAAAGCTTCCCATGGTCAGCAGAGCAATCTTTGCGCCTTCCATCCTATAAGCTTCTATGGGATGATAAGGCCGACCGGTGAGCTCGCCCCATTCTTTCCAGACTTCCAAAATTACCGGATACGAATTCCTCAGGGCTACCTCCTGAGCCTTCTTAGCTTCGGCGTAAATCTCGGGCACACCGAAAGCGCCCATGGTTAAGGGTCTATCCGGGTGCAGAACGTAGAGAGGTTTATAGGGAGGAAGGAATTTATCCACCAGCTCCTGGCTTAACACGTAAAGGGATTCAACCACATGGCTCAAGGTGAAACCATCGAGGTTGATAATGGTGGGCATGAGCACCCGGTGATCTTCGGCGATGCGAAAGGCGCACAGGGTTTGATCAAAAACTTCCTGACCATTCTCGGTGAAAATTTGAATCCAGCCACAATCCCGGGAAGCCATGACGTCGCTATGGTCATTCCAGATACTCAGAGGGGCCGAGAGCGCGCGGTTGGCCACAGCCATAACTATGGGCAGCCGCATGGCCGAGACGATGAAGAGAATCTCATGCATTAAGGCCAGCCCCTGGGAGCTTGTAGCAGTGAACGTCCGCGCCCCCACCGCGGAAGTGCCCGCGCAGACCGATAAGGCTGAATGTTCAGACTCCACCGGGATAAACTCGGCATCAAGTTCTCCATCAGCGACCAGCTGCGAGAGGTGTTCAACGATGTGGGTCTGGGGAGTAATGGGATAGGCAGCAATGCAGTCCGCATTGGCCATCTTCACAGCCTCGGAGAGAGCGATAGAAACTTCCATTCCTACGCGCTTGGCCGTCATTTTTCTTCCTCCACCATCGTGATGCAGCCCGTCCAGCATTCTCGGGCGCAGATGCCGCAGCCTTTACAATAATCCAGGTTAGCTAAATAATGACCCTCTTCGTTTTTGTAAATGGCCGCGTCTGGACAGAAGACCCAGCAAACTCCGCACTTGATGCATTTGGCCGTGTCCACTACCGGCCTTTGCGACTTCCAGTCGCCGGTCTTGTACTGCCGGGCGTTTCCTGGCTCATCTACCACGCAGCCAATGGGGATATCCCTCCAGGTGTATTGCTCCATGGGTTTAGCCACTTCTTTTCTCCTTCCTTCTCCTTTGTTCTCTTACATTGAACGCTCTGTTCCCCCATCCGAGCCTCTCCCTTCAATCCTCTGGACTCGAAGGGATGGGGGCGTCCGTTGCCCCCTTTAATTGTTCAGGTGGGTTTCTTTGAAGGCTCGACGGAGTGCCTTTAGGTTCCTTTCCGCTCCCCTCCCGAAACGGGTTTTTAGCGGCGGAATCAAAGAATCCAACTGAACAATGCCAGTTCCGCGAACCAGGGCGCCCAGCATTGTCGTGTTGGTTATGGGAAGGCCTAATTCTTCTCGAGCGATCCGGTCGGCATCGACAATACCCAAGCGAACTTGAAAGCTGAACTCCGACCTGATCTGTTCGATCGATTTATTGGTGTTGATGATCAGCAGGCCGCCGGGCTTCAAGCCTTGCGAAGGGTCCAGAATTTTTAATAAGCTCGGGTCCAGGACCACCGCCACGTCGGGTTGATAAATCTTGGAACGCAGACGAATGGGCTTATCATCTACCCGGGCAAAGGACACAACTGGTGCTCCCCTTCGTTCTGGGCCAAAACTGGGGAACCCCTGGGCATATTTCCCTTCCTCAATGGCTGCAAGAGCGATGATCTCAGCCGAGGTTACAGCTCCCTGCCCTCCGCGACCATGAAATCGGACTTCAATCATGTTTATATTTTCCCCTTTTTTATGCATAAATGGAATGATTAGAATCATCTTTCTTTTCAAGAAATTACAGCTATTTTTCTCTTCCCCAGAAACCACTAATTCTCTCCAGCCAGTCTCGATCTCAAACCTCGCTACATGACGCCGTCTTAACTAAAATTCATCTTGTTTCTCAGTTATCACAAATATCGAAAAGATGTCAACCTTTTTATGGGCAGAATTTCAGAGGCTTTTGAGGTTGAAAACCTTTCAGGGGGATGGTAAGATTCGATCGCCGTAAAAAAGGAGGGAAAGGAAGAAGCGGTGAAACGGGCAAACGGCGAAAGGGCTAAAAAGAAGAAACAAGAAGGATGGCCTATCGATGGCGAACAGAAAAATTAAAACCCTGGCGCAAATGAAAGCCATCGTTGCCCGACTCAAAGCCCGGCGCAAGAAAGTCGTATTCACGAATGGCTGTTTCGACATCCTGCATGTGGGGCATGTCCGCTATCTCCTGAAGGCCAAAAGCTGCGGGCATGTCCTGATTGTAGGCTTGAATACCGACCGCTCAGTGAGACTGATCAAGGGAGAAAAGCGGCCGGTGGTCTCTGAAAAAGAGCGGGTAGAGGTTCTGGCCGCATTGGAGGTGGTTGATTATGTGGTCTTCTTTGATGAACCCGATCCTCTGCGCCTGATCCAAGCCTTGAAGCCAGATGTACTGGTAAAAGGATCAGACTGGCCCAAATCCCAGATCATTGGCCGGGAATTTGTGGAAAAAATGGGGGGGCAAGTTGTGCGTATCCCTCTGATCCCTGGGGCTTCCAGCACGGGATTAATCGAGAAGATTATTAAAGTCTATGGCGGCGGGGGTTGATGAAAGCGATCATCCGTGATAAAAGAGACGAGGCTCAGATTTTCTAGGGGCCCAGGAAAAGATTCTTTCTCCATCTGAATGAAAAATAAAAAACAGCGAAAAGGAGGAGCTTTTCATGAGCAAAGCGATATTTACAGCAGCAATTACAGGGTCCATCCATACTCCCACGATGACCCCTTACCTGCCGATCACGCCGGATCAGATTGCGGATGACGCCGTCCGGGCCTGGAACGCGGGGGCTGCGGCGGTCCACATCCATGTCCGCAACCCCGAGACTGGTCAGCCTTCCCCCGACCTGGAACTTTTCAAAAAAGTGCTCACCAAGATCAAAAGCAGGTGTGACGTAATCATTTGCACAACAACCGGCGGTGGCTTGGGCATGACCCCTGAGCAAAGGTTGGCTGTTGTATCCGCCTTCAAACCGGAGTTAGCTTCCTTCAACATGGGTTCCATGAATTTTGCCCTTTTCCCACTGTTGGAAAGAATGAAAGAATTCAAGTTCCCCTGGGAGAAGCAGTATCTGGAGTTCACCGAAGACCTGATTTTCCCGAACACCTTCAAGTCCATGAGAATTTTCAGCAACATCTTTAACGAAAACGGAACTAAACCAGAGCTGGAAGTTTATGACGCTGGGATGGTTAACAACGTGGCTTTCATGATTGAACGGGGCCTATTCAAAACCCCGGTTTATATTCAATTCGTTCTGGGCATCCTGGGAGGCATGGCTGCCACCGTTCAAAATTTAGTCTTCCTTTATGAATCTGCCTGCAGGCAGATCGGGGAAAAGAATTTCGTCTGGTCGGTTTGCGCTGCCGGAATAAACGAGATGCCCATGTGCACCACCGCCCTCCTCATGGGGGGCAACGCCCGGGTGGGCCTGGAGGATGCTTTGCGGGTGAGCAAGGGTGAGCTTGCCAAGAGCAACGCCGATTTGGTAGAAAAGATTGTGCGTATCGGCGGGGAGTTCGGCATAGAGCCAGCCACGCCAGCAGAAGCCCGGAAGATGCTCGGACTTAAGGGGCTCGATAAGGTTGCCTATTAGAAGACTCTCTTGAAGATTCTTCTCTTATTTACCGGATCGTAGAGACCGTATAAAGACTCTTATAGAGGGGGAGGGATGCTTCACCCGGAAGGAATCCTGCCCCCGATTTTGGCCGCGAGAGCCTGTCCTTCTATCCCCAGTTTTTCTAAAACTATCACATTTATCAGTAGACGGCCAATTTGGACTCAGGGAAATATTTTTACGTGCCTTTCCTTTGACACACAAGGATCTTTTGTTGATCTTTTTTTCTATACTGCCGTGAGCTGAAAGAGATTTCATATTTCAAGAAAGGCAGGGCATCCCAATTTCCCTTGTGGCAGGAG
>JACRCA010000433.1 GCA_016234425.1 Deltaproteobacteria bacterium
AATGGAGGCAGGAAGTTAAAAAATTCTTTGTCCTTGACGGGCGCGCCCTTCAATACGGGTTCGTTAGGCCCAATATAATGAGGAAGGTGCTATGAGCGACCCACGCAATAATCATCCCGGCGCATTCAGAATTGGAAGCCCCGTAAGGGGCGAAGCCACATCCAGCCCCCGAATGACGAAACGCGAGGTTCTAAAGTTTTGTGGGGCAAGTTTCTGTATGCTTTCCATCGCATACCTATATGGTTTTCCGGAAACTTCCCGGGCACAAATGGCCAAGAAGGGCCTTATTAAGACAAAGCTTTCTCCCTACTTCACTTCGCTTGATGGAGGAACAATCCAGTGCGAACTGTGCCCCAGGCGGTGCCGTGTTCCCAAAGGTAAAAGGGGTTTTTGCGGAGTGCGTGAGAATCGGGAAGGGAAATATTACAGCCTGGTCTATGGGAATCCCTGCGCCCTTCATTTTGACCCGATCGAGAAGAAACATTTTTTCCATGTCTTTCCTGCCACCACTTCTCTTTCGCTGGCAACGGCGGGATGCAATTTCCAATGTAAGTTTTGCCAGAATTGGGAAATCTCCCAGGCCTCCCCGGAGGATGTGTATAGTTACGATGTTCCACCGGAGATTGTTGTGAAAAAGGCTAAAGAGATGGGGGCCCATTCTGTTGCCTACACTTATGTGGAACCCATGATCTTTTATGAATACATGTTAGACATTGCCTACCTTGTAAAGAAGGCAGGCCTTCTGAATGTTACCCACTCCAATGGCTTCATCAATCCGGATCCACTCCGAAATCTGTGTAAAGTGATCGATGCGGCCAATATTGATCTAAAGGGGTTTACGGAGACGTTTTATCGTGAATTGTGTGCCGGTGAACTGGCTCCAGTGCTTGAAACTTTGAAGACGCTGAAGAAGGAAAAAATCCACTTGGAGATCACAAACCTCATGATTCCCACAAAGAATGATGAGATTTCGGTGGTAAGAGAAATGTGCCTGTGGGTGAAGAAAGAATTGGGAGCAGATACTCCGATCCATTTCTCTCGATTTTATCCTTTGTATAAGCTCAGGAATCTCCCCCCAACGCCGGTTTCGACGCTGGAGAAAGCCCGGGCAATGGCTTTTTCTACCGGCCTTGAATATGTTTACATCGGAAACATCCCGGGCCACGAAGGTGAGAATACCTTCTGTCCCAAGTGCAAGAAAATGGTAATCCAACGGAGGGGGTTCATGGTTGGAGAGATGCATCTAAAAGGAGGAAAATGTGGATATTGTGGAAAGCCTATACCTGGCATTTGGGCATGAGGAAAATCTTTAACGATTACTTTTGCCATTAGTTAAGAAATGCCTTTAAAAGTCTGCAGTATAGTAAAATTTAGAGTGGTTCTAATATTCTGGTGAAGAGATTTTTCTGTTCAATGTGGGCTACTCGCTGCAGGAGATCAGATAGGTCATCTTACAAGTATTCAACTATAGGGAAATCCGTTGCCAACTCTGCCTTCAAGACTTTTCACACTATGCTTGAAGAAAAGGGCCTTTGGCTTATTAGGTATTAGGTAATGGAGGTCTGCTATGGAGATCACACGCCGGGATTTTATCAGAAGTTCTCTCCTCTTGGGCGGCTCATTGCTCCTTTCTCCCGTCTCCCTTTATGCCGTCCAAAAAAAAGGAGAGGCATGGCAACCAGCTTATGAGAAATTAGAGAAAGAGGGTAAATTAGCTGAAAGGATCAAGCAAGCCTATAGCATCTTTGAGCATTGCCAGCTCTGTCCCCGGCGGTGTGGGGTGAATCGGCTAAAAGGCGAAAGAGGATTCTGCCGGGCTCCGGTCAGACCCGTCATTTTCAGCTATCACCCCCATTTTGGCGAAGAAGTACCGATTACCGGCGAAAATGGTTCTGGCACCATCTTCTTCTCCAACTGCAACCTCCGCTGTGTCTTCTGCCAGAACTGGCCCATTGCCCATGAGGGAAGAGGAAAGGAAGTTCGCGATGAAGACCTGGCGGACATGATGCTCAAACTCCAGAAGATCGGTTGCCATAACATCAATTTAGTCACGCCCACTCATGTCATGCCCAACATTCTCAATGCCACGCGGATTGCTTTAAAAAAAGGCTTGTATCTTCCCCTGTTTTACAATACCAGCGGTTATGAGCGTTTGGAGATATTGAAGGTCTTAGACGGGATCGTGGATATTTACAAGCCAGATATGAAATTTATGGATGCTGATATGGCGGAAAAATATTCAGGCGGGGCTTCCGACTATCCAGAAGTGACGAAGAAAGCGGTCATCGAAATGCACCGACAGGTGGGAGTCCTGAAGACCGACGAGAACGGATTTGCCCTCCGCGGGCTGATCATCCGACATTTAGTCATGCCCAACCGGGTGGCTGGGACAGAGAAATTCGTCAAGTGGGTGGCTGAGAATCTTCCCAAATCCACCTACGTGAACATCATGGCCCAATACCGTGTGGAATACAAAGCATTCGAATATCCGGAAATCGCCCGGGGAATCACCGTTCAAGAATTTTTAGAAGCAATGGAATGGGCTAAGAAATATGGCTTAATCAACCTGGACTCTAAATCTGTAGCGCTCTGGAACTTTTACTCTCAACGCCGATAAAATCATTCAAGGATGCTCAAACACTTGCACCTATTAACCACACTAAACAACGATGAACCAAAGATGGGACCCCGGAGCGCAGCCTTAATGCATTCGTCCAAATCAAATCTGGCATGATAAAAGAAGGAGTCAAAAATGTACAGTGAAAAGGTCATGGAACATTTCAAAAACCCCCGGAACGTGGGAACCATTGAAGCCGCTGATAGGGTGGGAGAAGTAGGGAACCCCGTGGGCGAAGATATGATGACTTTCTACATCAACGTTAAGGATAACGTGATCGACGACATAAAATTTCAAACCTTCGGCTGCGGGGCAGCCATCGCCGTTTCCAGCATGGTCAGCGAAATGGCCAAAGGGAAGACGTTGGAGGGAGCTGCCAAGATTATCAACAAGATGGTGGCGGAGGCTCTGGAGGGACTTCCCAAGCAGAAGTTGCACTGCTCCAACCTGGGGGGCGGATGCGCTGCGGAAGGCGATCCAGGATTATCGCATCAGGAAAGCAGGGTTTAGTCCCCCGGTCTGCGACCTGGAGAATCCCATGGAAGCGGAGTATTGCACCGGTTGCGGCAGGAATTTGACCCAAAAAATAAGGAATGACCATGGATAATAAAGAATTCCGTTCTTTTCGCCAAAAACTCCAAAAGACGCAGAAACAGATGTCCCAACTACTGGGAACATCTCTCAAGGGCATTCAAAGCTTCGAGCAAGGATGGCGCAAGGTTCCCGGGTACATCGAGCGACAGATGCTTTTCTTAATGCGTATGAAGAAAGGAATGGCGAAAGATTTACGGCCCTGTTGGGATATTCGCCACTGTTCTGCGGAGACCCGGCAACTCTGTCCGGCATGGGAATTCCACTGTGGCCATGTCTGCTGGTTTGTCAACGGTACTCTTTGCCGGGGAAAACCTCAAGATAGCTGGAGCAGAAAAATGAAAATATGCCGGCGGTGTGAAGTCTTCACCTCGACCATGAGTCGTTGAGAGTCTTCCGTCAAAGGTCAAAAGAAAGAAGGAAACGAGGCATAAAAGATAATTTGGTTCGCCTTTCAGTGGGTATTGAAGATGCCCCAGACCATATTGATGACCCCAAACAGGCGTTAAAATAATATGAAACAAGTAAGTATTGCCCTCCTCGGTTGCGGACAAGTCGGAACCGGATTAGTTAAACTCCTCCAGCAACAGCGGAACTTTATTGAAAGACGAACAGGAATACGCCTCCGTATTAAACGCATTCTCGTTAGAGACTCCGCCAAAAAGCGTCAGGTCCGGATTTCCGGTATAACTGACAATATTCGGCATATCTTAGATGACAAAGATATTGATATTGCCGTAGAACTCATAGGTGGAATTGAACCAGCCCGTAGTTATATCCTTAAGTTATTGCAGTCAGGCAAACATGTTGTCACCGCCAACAAAGCCGTGCTGGCTCACTATGGTAGTGAAATACAAGAAATAGCGCAAAGAATAGGTCGCGAGGTCTATTATGAATCGGCTGTCTGCGCCGGCGTTCCGGTAATCCGCTCTATCAAAGAAGGACTCCTGGCCAATCGTATCAGTTTGCTGATGGGCATTCTCAACGGCACAACGAATTATATCCTTAGCCGGATGAGTGAAGAAGGTATCTCTTTAAATAACGGCCTAAAACAGGCTCAACAATATGGTTTTGCCGAACCAGACCCCGCAATTGATCTCCAGGGCATTGATACTGCACATAAATTAAATATCCTTGCTTCGCTATCCTTCGCCATTAAAGTGCGACCTCAAGATATCTACACCGAAGGCATTACGGGAATTGAACTTGAAGACATCAAAAATGCTAATGAATTTGGTTATGTGATAAAGTTATTAGCCATTGCCAGAGAAATAGGCCGTAACAAACTGGAATTAAAAGTCCATCCCGCAATGATTCCCAAAGTTCACCCCTTAGCCGCGGTACGAAATGAGTTCAATGCTTTGTATCTTCACGGCAATGCGGTAGGGGAAATGATGTTTTATGGTAAAGGCGCCGGAGCTATGCCTACAGCCAGTGCAATTCTTTCTGATATCATTGAACTCTGTACTAAGTCATTGACTTATAGTCATCAACTATCTCATTTCCCAAACGCATGGGGACATAAAAGGATTATCTCAATGGATGAGACTGTCTCGCTACACTACTTACGATTTCCCATTGTAGACAAACCAGGGGTAATAGGCAAAATAGCTACTATTCTGGGTAACCATAACATCAGCATATATGGAGCCACTGCTTCCCTTGTGCCGGTTAAAAAGGCGTTGGGTAATGTAAGAGTTCTTACCAAAAAGGCAAAGGAATCGGAAATAAAAAGAGCCATTTCCGAGATTAACCGCTTGCCGATAATGCGCGGTAGAGCCGTGATAATACGTATCGAAGAATAAAATCCGGCTCCTCCGTGAAAAGTTTTGGTAAAAGTGGCACTCTGGAGGGCTTGCGGCAACGCCAACAAACCCAGGAAGTTAGAACGAGGTATTATAGCTATCTCATCCTCGAATGGCCTTGTTTGAGAGAGGTAACGATGCCACAGATCTTCAAAAACGTCCTTGAACTCATTGGCAGTACCCCACTGGTCCGGCTCAATCGTCTTCCTGGCGCTGGATCAGCTATCATTCTGGGGAAGCTGGAGAGTTGCAACCCCGCTGGCTCAGTTAAGGATCGGATCGCCCTGGCCATGATCGAAGATGCGGAGAAGAAGGGGCTCCTTAATGCTGGCGGTACCATCGTGGAGCCGACGAGCGGCAACACCGGCATCGGTCTGGCTATGGTGGCCGCCGTGAAGGGCTACCGCCTAATTGTGACCATGCCCGAGGATGCGAGCTTGGAACGGCGGCAACTCCTCTCCCGCTTTGGCGCGGAGTTGATCCTCCCCCCGGCAACAGAAGGGATGGCCGGAGCGATCTGGAAAGCTGAGGAACTTGTCAGAGAGACCCCTAATTCCTGGATGCCCCAACAGTTTAAAAACCCGGCCAACCCAGAGATTCACCGGAAAACCACAGCGGAGGAGATCTGGAGGGATAGCGATGGAAGGGTAGATATTTTTGTAGGCGGTGTGGGGACAGGGGGAACTATTACGGGAGTTGCCGAAGTGATCAAGCCGCGGAAACCTGGGTTCAAAGCCATTGCCGTGGAACCCAAGGCCTCTGCAGTGCTCTCCGGTGGCAAACCCGGCCCCCACAAGATCCAAGGGATTGGGGCGGGATTTATTCCCGAGGTTCTCAATACCAAAATAATCGATGAAATCATCCAGGTTACCAATGAGGATGCCTTGGCCACCTCTCAGAGGCTGGCCAAAGAAGAAGGGATCTTGTGTGGCATCTCTTCGGGTGCGGCGTTATGGGCAGCATTGGAAGTTTCCAGGAGGCTGGAGAATAAGGGAAAGTTGATTGTGGTGGTGCTTCCAGACACAGGGGAACGCTATCTCAGCACCCCCCTGGCGGAGGCAGCGCGGGAGGGGTTGTAAGGGAGAGATTCAAGGTTCATTTTGGAGGCGAAGACTCCACACTTCCGGCAGATCTTCATCTTCTTATGCCAGGAGTCCTGCGGTTTGCCACGGCAAATCGTGCCGTTAATGAACCAGCACAGATGACCTACATGGAATTCCCAGGCCGGGCAGTTTTGCCGCAGAGGAAGGGGGCAATGGCGAATCTGCCAGCAAGGGAGACTATCTTTACCGCCCCCTTTCTTCATGGCCAGTAAGAAAAGCATCTGACGCTCGACGTACACAGGGATTTTTCGCCAACCCTGTTCGAAGCTCTGGATGGCCTTGAGGGAAGTTCCCAGGATTTGAGATATTTGCTTTTGAGTCTTTTGAAAATTTTGGCG
>JACRCA010000430.1 GCA_016234425.1 Deltaproteobacteria bacterium
GACTCAGTACGAATATGTCAACCAGGTTCTGGAGCTTTATAACATGAACCTGGAGGAGTTCAAGAAAAAAGGGGGAAAGCTGAGCTTCCTGGGAATCGGGAATATGGCCAATATGATGCAGGATGGAAACCTGGATGTGGGAGTCATTCAGGACCCCTACCGGAGTGGAGGAATCCTGCAGGTGGACCAGAATCCCGGCATCCACTTTTTGCCCATAAAAATTGATGTCTTCTTGGCCAAGAACCCCGCCTGGATCAAAGCCAAGATCCCCAAGGGAACCTATAACTCCGTCAAGGAAGATTATTACGGGCTCGCCATGCTCAACTCGGTGGTCTGCCACAAAGACATGCCCGATGAGTTCGTTTACAAACTCCTGGAGGCCATCACCAAGAACCTGGACATTCTCAACGAGGTCATTCCGGAGGGGCTGAAAGTTAAACCTGAAGACATGCCCGTGGGATTCTCCATTCCCATCCATCCCGGCGCCAAGAAATTCTACGAGGATCTTGGCCTGATGAAAAAATGAAAAATTAGGTCGCCCCCGAGAGCCGCAGGCGATGGCCACCCGCCTGCGGCAGATTTCTGCCCAAACCTTCGGATGGAGCTATTTTTAAGACCATCTTCTCTAAAAGGACAGGAAAATGGAGGATAAAGAGGTCAAGATAGAAAGTCCCCGGGAAAAATCAATACTGCGTTTCCTGGCCCGGGAAAAAGGGCTTTCTTCTGGAAAGATGATAGGGGGCCTGATCGGAGGGGTGGGGGTGATGCTGGCCCTGTTCCACCTCACCACCTCCACCTTTGGCCAAGCGGACGCCCGGGTGCACGGCGGGACTCATCTTGGTCTGATTTTGGCTCTCACCTTTTTGCTGTTCCCCCTGAAGCGGAAATCTTTCAGGGACAAGCTGAATGCCTATTCCATTGTGGACCTCTTTTTGTTCCTGGCCAGCATCGGCATCTCCATCTACGCCAATTGGGATACGGGTGCCATGGAGATGCGCACGGGCATGCCCAATCAATGGGATATCCTCCTGGGAACGATTTTCATCATCATGATCCTGGAAGCTGCTCGGCGCACCATGGGTTGGGCCATCGTTCTGGTGGCGCTTTTTTTCCTGCTCCATGTCCTTTTCGCTCCCTACTATCCCGGCATATTTTACGGCCCTCCTTTTCCCTGGTCTACGGCGATCGACATCATCTTTTTGCAGAACAACGGAATCTATGGCATACCCATTCAAGTCATGGCTTTTTATATCATCCTGTTCATGTATTTCGGAGCCTTCCTGCAGCAAACCAAGGCCGGAGATTTCTTCATCAATCTTTCAATGTCCCTGGCCGGGCGCACTGCCGGCGGACCGGCTAAGGTGGCGGTCATCTCCTCGGGACTCTTTGGTACCATTTCGGGAAGCGCGGTAGCCAACGTTCTGGGAACCGGATCCTTTACCATCCCCATGATGAAGCGGATCGGTTATCCGGCGAATTACGCCGGTGCCGTGGAAGCCTGCGCCTCCACCGGCGGGATGATCATGCCCCCGGTGATGGGAGCTACCGCCTTTTTGATCGCGGAATTCTTGGGCATCTCCTATTGGTCGGTCTGCGTGGCGGCCTTTATTCCGGCTGTTCTCTATTACATCTCAGTCTTCATGATGGTGCATTTCGAGGCGCGCAAGCTGGGTTTGAAGCCCCTGAGGGAGAGCGAAATCCCCCGGCTTAAGGACGTCCTCCCCCGGGGGTACACCGTGATCTCTCTCGCACTCATGATTGTGCTCTTCGCCTTGGGCTACAGCGTGGTCTGGGCCTGCCTTGCCGGAGTGGGCAGTATCATCGCGGTGAGCTTCATCAGCCGGGAAACCCGCATGAGCCCTGAAGATTTTACCGACGCCTTTATCAATGGGTCACGGTCAGCCCTCATGGTGGCCACGGCCTGCGCGGTATGCGGGATCATCATCGGGTCCATCTTCATAACCGGCGTGGGCCAGCGCTTCACCTCCCTGGTTCTTTCAGCCTCCCATGGACAACTGTGGGCCGCCTTGCTCCTCACCGCCGTCGCCGCTTATATCCTGGGCATGGGCATGCCCCCGGCAGCAGTCTATCTGACCCTGGCGATCCTGGTGATCCCGGCCTTGATTAAAATGGGGATAAGCACCATGGCCTCCCACATGTTTGCCTTCTACTTCGGCATCATTGCCGCCATCACCCCTCCAGTGGCCATGGCCGCTTTTGCAGGCGCCGCTCTGTCTGGAGGCAATCCGGCCAGGACCGGTTACATTGCCATGCGAATTGGCATTGCTTCTTACATCATCCCCTTTATCTTTGCCTATTGCCCCGAGTTACTTTTCCAAGGCCCCTATCATCAAATCCTTCTCGCCTTTTGTACCGCGACCATAGGAGCCATAAGCCTGGCCGCGGGAGTCGAGGGCTGGCTCTTTTACAGGTGTACTTATTTCCAGAGGGCTCTAATGCTCGCTGCCGCCCTATTGCTGATCAAGCCGGGGATTATCACCGATTTATTAGGTCTGGCTCTTTTCGGCTCCGTCATTCTCATGCAGAAGGGATGGAAAAAGAGTCGGGAAGAGGCCCCTGGACTCTCTTGGGAGCCGGGGCTGAATCTATCCCCTGAAACAATCCTTCCTTCTCCCCCAGAGCGATCATCCGGGAAACCAGGTGGCCTTTCTCCGGCATCTGGGGGGAGCAGATCCGAGACCTGGAAAGGATGGATTCTCTTCCTTACTTGCATGATCGTGGCTTTCTTGTTGACTTATAAGGGAATTCACTTCACCCGCTACTGGCTGTTCCTGGCCATATTGGCCGGCCTTTCTTTTATGCTGGTTGTGGGTCATGGCCTCTTAATGAAAACGAGAAATCCGATTTAGTAAGAACTCCGTGAACCAACTTTTTAAGGAGGCCATCGATCTTTATCTCATGTCGGTGGAAAATCCTAGGATGCGTCTGAGATGGGAGGGGTTCGTTGGGTGAACCAGGTTAGCTTTGGGTTTCAGATCGTCCACACGGTCGAGAAGAATGATGCAGAGGGAGGAATGAAATGCGCGGGAAAAGAAACCATCAGAAGCGAATAGAAAAACTCTTGAAGGAAATGCAACGGGAGCGAGGTTATGTATCCGTTCCCAAGTCCTACGTTGCCAGGAAAGATCCCGATTTTATGGAAGCGTATAACAAATTATATAATATCGGCCTGAGGGCAGGAAAAGCTCTTCCGGTGAAAGTAAGGGAATTTGTGGCCATCGCCATCCTTGCGTACAGAGGACGGGAAGTCGGGGTTTACGAACATATGAAACGCGCCATAAGGCACGGAGCGACTAAACAGGAACTCATGGAAGCCATCGAAACCACCATCATCCCCGGTGGAGGCCCTGCTTTTGACACGGGAATCCGCGCCTTAATGAGGATCGAGGAAGAAGGACAGAAAAGAAATAAAAATGCTCAGAGGCCATCGGGAAGCGGGAAAAGTTATAAGTTAACCAAGGAAAAGCAGGGTGGAACCTGAGATTACCCGAACAAGGAGGCGGAAAATGCTTGCTTTTGTCAAGAAGAAGGCCGGATTTGGGGGAGAGCTACTGAAATGGCTGGAACCGAGTATTCAGAATCCCAATGAAGTTCTTATCGAGGTGAAAGCTTGCGGAATCTGCGGGAGTGATGTCCATTTCTACGAATGGCCCGAAGAGATGGAGGCCCAGCTCTCCAAAGCCATCACTTTCCCACGGGTTTTAGGCCATGAAGTGGCGGGGATCTTAAGAGAGGTGGGAAGCCAGGCAAAAGATTTTAAAGTCGGGGACCAAGTGGTTTGCGAGACCTGGGGAGGATGCGGGCTTTGTTACTACTGCCGCCTGGGAAGGTTCAACCACTGTTTATACCAAAAAAGGATCGGCCAGAAAGCAGACGGAGGAATGGCCAAATATGTGGTCGTTCCATCCCTGAGCTTGTACAAAATACCTGAAAATCTTTCCTTCAATGAGGGGGCGGTCGTTGAACCCTTGGGGGTTGCGTTGCATGCCTTTGAACGTTGCCACTTCAAGGCGGGAGACGATATGGTCATCATTGGCCCAGGGCCCATCGGCCTTCTGGGGGCCATGATTGCCCAAGCCATGGGAGTCGGAAAACTGTTTGTTCTCGGTCTGGACGTGGATGCAGACAGGCTTCAGGTGGCCTCCTCTTTGGGGGCAAAATCCCTGGATATTACTCGCGATGACTACCAAGGGATCATCTTGGGAGCCACTGAGGGCAAGGGCGTGGATCTGGTTTTAGACGTTAGCGGAGGAAAGGATTCTATTCCCATAGCTCTCAAGCTGATCAAGCAGGGTGGTGAGATTCTCGAGGTGGGAATCGGGCCCGTTTTTCCCTTCGATTATGTCGAGCTGGTCCGCAAAGAGGCCATTCTGATCGGCTCCTATCGAAGGCTTCCCTCCACCTGGATGCGAGCGATCAACTTGATCGCCAGCAAAAAGGTGGATGTCCGGCCGGTGATGACTCACCTCCTTCCTTTGGAGAAAACCAGGGAAGGCTTTGAAACCTTGAGGCAGAGAAAAGGATTAAAAGTCATCCTGAACCCCTAAGAGGCCTTAAAGTGAAAAATTAAATGAGAAGGGAGATAGGGAATGGATTTGCCAGGCAAGGTATCCTTAATAACCGGTTCAGCCAGAGGGATCGGCCAAGCGATCGCTTTTCTTTTAGCCAAGCATGGTTCTCATATTGTGGTTAATGACCTCCTGGAAAAGGAAGGAATGGAGACCGTCCAGGCTATCCAAAAATTGGGAGTCAAGGCTTTATGGGCCAAAGCGGATATTTCCAATGAACAAGAAGTGGAGAGAATGTTTTCTGAAGTATTCAAGCATTTTGACAACGTGGATATCTTAGTTAATAATGCCGGAGTGGGCAGCCCCTTGATGGTGGAAGATATGTCCTATGAGGTTTGGAAACGGGTCATCGACACCAATCTGAATGGCGCTTTCCTATGCTGCAAACAGGTCATTCCACGTATGCAGAAAAAAAAGTATGGGCGAATTATCAACATATCTTCGGTGGCGGCCAAGAAAATTAGCTATCACGGGAGCGCCGCCTACACCGCAGCCAAAGCGGGGCTTTTAGGCTTTACCCGACATTTAGCTTATGAATTGGCTCCATATGGAATTACGGTAAACGCCCTTTGTCCCGGAGGAACCTTGACTCCCCGCATCCGAGAGCGGGTTACCCAGGAAGAGATGGACGCCGAGATCAAGAGGTTTCCCATCGGAAGGTGGGCTTTGCCCGAAGATCAGGCGAAAGCCGTCCTGTTTCTTGTCTCCGATCAGGCGGAAATTATCACGGGCCAAGCCCTCGACGTCGATGGAGGGGAATTACTCGCCTGGATGGATTTTGAGACCTATCAGAAATGGCGCAAAAGATTCGTCACCAAGGGATGAAAATCGGAGGACGGGAAAATATGAATAGCTCGAGCATCCCGAGGAAGCCTGGAGAGGAGAGAAAGAGGTGAAAGGAGTTTTAGAAGGAATGCGGGTTCTCGATCTAACCCAGATGCTTGCCGGCCCTTTTGGCTCGATGCTAATGGGCGATCTGGGAGGTCGAGGGGCCTTCGGGGGAGAAAATAAAAAGCATAGGAAATCCAATCAAAATGGATGAAACGGTGTACCAAAATTTCCGACCCCCCCGCTTGGGAGAACACACCCAGGAAGTTCTTATGAACCTCCTTGGTTATCCTCATGGGAAGATCGAATCCCTTTGTCAAAAAGGAGTTATCAAAACCACCTGAGGAGGGGGGCATGAGCGTAACCAAAACTCTCGCTGAATTCATCATGGAGACAAAACTGGTCGATATTCCAGCGGAAGCCAGGCAATTTGGTAAATGGGCCATCCTCGATTGTTTAGGAGTGGCCATGGCTGGCTCTAAAGACCCACTTTCAAGGAGCCTAATGGGACTTTTGGAAGACATGGGAGGTCAGCCGAAAGCGAGCGTTTGGGGGAAGAAGCTTAAAACCTCTTCTCCTCTTGCTGCTTTAGCCAACGGAACATTTGGCCATGCCCTGGATTTTGATGACATAAATCGGACAATGCGAGGACATCCCTCTGTCCCAGTGCTTCCAGCTGCTATGGCCGTTGGAGAAGAATTGCAAGCCTCCGGCAAGGAAGTTTTACAGGCTTACCTCATAGGAGTTGAAGTAGAAACCAAGCTCGGGGCAGGGCTAAATCCCCATCTATTCGAAGGAGGTTGGCATCCCACGGCCATCCTGGGGGTCATAGGGGCAGCGGCTGCGGGCGCAAAGCTTCTCAAATTTTCTTCAGATAAAATTTGCTTGGCCTTAGGAATTGCTGCCTCCATGGCCTCCGGTTTGCGCCAAAACTTTGGAACCATGACCAAACCTCTGCACGCCGGACATGCGGCCAGCAGCGGGGTGGTTGCCACCAAGCTGGCCCAAAGGGGATTCACTGCCGATAGGGGGATTGTGGAGGGAAAACTCGGTTATGCCCATGCCTTCGCCGGGCCGGAGAAGTATGACCTGGACAAAATTGTAGCCAAACTGGGAAATCCTTTCGATATCCTCTCTCCCGGCGTGGGTCTCAAACGCTACCCGAGTTGTGCCCGGACTCACCCGGCCATCGACGCCATGCTGGAGATGGTCTTGGAGAATGACATCCATCCAGAAGATGTGGAAGCGATCGCTTGCTCGGGAAGCTACACAACACCCCAGCTTCTCATCCATTCCAGGCCGCGAACAGCGCTGGAAGGAAAATTCAGCATGGAGTTTTGCCTGGCTCTAGCCCTGTTAGAAAGGAAAGTCGAACTTTCGCAGTTCAAGGATAAAAAAGTTCAAGATCCAAAAATTCAGGAAATGATCAAGAAAGTGACCTTTTCTATTCGCCCTGATCTGAATACAATCGAGAATTCGGGCAATCCGTCGACAACCGTCAGGATTTTAGTGAAAGATGGAAGAGAGTTGGTTAAGACCGTGGACGAAGCCAAAGGAACTCCTGAAAATCCCCTTACTCCCGAGGAAGTGAGGAATAAATACCGCCAATGTGTCCAAGGTATCCAACCCAAAAAAGAAGCGGAGAGGACCATA
>JACRCA010000431.1 GCA_016234425.1 Deltaproteobacteria bacterium
CACCAATCTCCCTTTTAATCTGGAATGAAGACGTCGATTCGACTCCTTATGAGGAGTTGAAAGATATTTTCCGGCCCGGCCATGCAGACTTCACCTATCAGGCCAAGTATGGCATCCGGGACTACCGGGGTGGGGGGAGGGCCTCGGCGAGGGAAACCGTTGGCCGGGTGGCCGCAGGAGCCATTGCCAAGAAAATCCTGGAAAAAGAAAAGATCGAAATCATATCTTACACTGTTGAGCTGGGAGGGATTCGGGCGGAAAAAATAGATGAGCAGGAAATCGAAAAGAACGATTTCCGCTGTCCGGACCCCGACACCCCAAAAGAAATGGAGAAAAAAATTGAGGAAGCAAAGCTTCGGGGAGACACTCTCGGGGGGATCGTGGAGATTCTGGTCCGGGGTTGTCCTGCGGGATTGGGAGACCCGGTTTTTGACAAGTTGGAGGCAGACTTGGCCAAGGGGTTGATGAGCATTGGGGCAGTGCGGGGAGTGGAAATTGGCGCTGGCTTCAGAGTAGCCCGGATGCTTGGGTCAGAATGCAATGACCCTCTGGGTCCAGAAGGTTTTGAAAAAAATGATGCTGGAGGAATCTTGGGGGGAATATCTACGGGAGAGAATATTCTGCTGCGTGTGGCCGTGAAGCCGATTCCTTCCATCTCTTTGGAACAGAAAACGGTCAATCACTCCCTGCGCCCCGTTTCGTTGCGGATTAAGGGCCGGCATGATGTCTCGGCCATCCCGAGGATTAATCCGGTATGTGAGGCCATGGTGGCCATTGTGTTAGCCGATCATTTGCTCCGGCAGAGGGCGCTGGAAAGGGCATAGTTATGGGAACGGAAGAAAAAATCAAACTTCTCAGGCAGAAAATCGAAAAAATCGACGGGCAGATTCTTCTCCTTTTGAACGAACGGGCCGATGTGGCCAGGGAAGTGGGAAAGGTTAAATCAGAAGCCAACCTGGAAATCTACGACCCTCAGCGGGAAGAAGAAATTCTGAAGTGCCTGACTTTGCAGAATCCCGGTCCCTTTCCCCCAGGGGGCATCTCCCCAGTCTTCCGGGAGATCATCTCTGCCTGCCGTTCTTTGGAGGCTGAACTTTCGGTGGTATATCTCGGTCCACCTGCTACCCACACTCATCTGGCCTGCATCGAACGCTTCGGGAGCTCGGTTCGAACCTTGCCCGAAGAAAGTATCCAGGAAGTGTTCGAAGCCGTGGAAAAGGGGAAGGCGAACTTTGGGGTGGTCCCGATTGAAAATTCTACCGAGGGGGTGGTGAATAGAACTTTAGACATGCTCATCGATTCGCAGGTGAAAATATGCGGCGAGATTTTGATCCGCATTTCTCATGACCTCCTGTCTCTCAGCGGAGAATCCAAGGAAATTGAGAAGATCTATTCTCATCCCCAGGCCTTGGCTCAATGCCGGCAATGGCTGAGGAGAAACTTTCCTAACATTCCTCTCGTGGAAACGGTGAGCACAGCCAAAGCCGCCCAAATGGCTGCCGAGGATCCAAAGGCGGCCGCCATTGCTAGTTCCTTTGCCGCCCATCTTTATGGCCTGAAAGTCATCGAATCCCAGATCGAAGACTATGTTCACAACTACACGCGTTTTTTAATACTCAGTCGCCAGGATAGCGAGCGGACAGGGAAGGACAAGACTTCCCTCCTTTTCTCCATCGCAGATTTGCCTGGTTCTTTACATGGTGCGCTGAGGCCTTTTGCCGAGAAAGCCATCAATCTGACGAAAATCGAATCCCGACCCATCAAAGATAGGCCATGGGAGTATGTTTTCTTTCTGGACTTTGAAGGTCACCCCATGGACGCTAAGGTGGATGAGGCTATCTCAGAATTGAAAAGGAAAGTTCTTTTCCTGAAACTCCTGGGTTCTTATCCTCAGAGTTCATAGGGCGAAGTGGCTTATGAAGTTAGCGGAGAAAATCCCAACCAATCACATCGAAAATAGATCCATAACATCTCCCCTCCCCTTGCGGGAGGGGATTAAGGGGAGGGGGAACAAAACCTACTCACCCCCACCCGCTCCCTCCCCCATCGAAGGGGGAGGACAATGCATTGAATTCTTATCGTTCGTGGGTGCCGAACCCACAACGGATAATTTCCTGGAATATCGTTGGTGGTGGTGCGGCACCCATAGGGACGAAGAGTGCCCACCGCTGTGGAACGGCGTCTGAGTTAAGACGCTCGCTCTGGAATAAAGGCCGGGGGCAGTCTTCGTAGCCCCCCGGCCTTTCTTATTTAATTTTTCACCGCAGAGCACGCAGAGAACGCAGAGAGGGAATAATTCTATTTCTGAAGAAATAAACTAAACGAAGGAAAGACTAAATTGCTATTTCTAATCTCAGCGTCCTCTGCGGTTAAAGGTTAAGAAAGGAGGTTTAGATTATGGCGACCCCATCTTTTGCAGAATTTAAGCGATTGGCCAGCCAGGGGAATCTCATCCCTGTATACGAGGAAGTGCACTTTGACTGGGAAACCCCGATTTCGGCCTTCCGGAAGATCGGCGACGGAAAGTTTTCCTTCCTCCTGGAAAGCGTGGAAGGGGGAGAGAAATGGGGCCGCTACAGTTTCCTGGGCTCAGGCCCCTCATACTTGTTTCGGAGCAAGGGGAATGAATTTGAAATTCTCAAGAATGGCGAGATCCTGCGTAAAGGAAAGGAAAAGGACCCTTTGCGGGCCCTTCAGGATTTCTTGAGAAATTATCGCCCCGTGCTGTATGAGTCCTTCCCGAGATTCTTTGGAGGCGCGGTAGGTTATGCGAATTATGATGTGGTGAGGTTTTTTGAAAAAATTCCAGAGCGGCTTCCTCAGGACATCGATCTCTATGATTGTTATTTCTTGATTA
>JACRCA010000442.1 GCA_016234425.1 Deltaproteobacteria bacterium
CAGCCGAAATTTACAATCAGGTGGAAAAATTGAAAGAGATTGCCGATAGCCTGGCCATCGGGCAGAACTGGAAAGGCGATCAGCGGATCATCCTTTTCGTAAAACTTGCCGAAGGATACAAGTTAACAGAGGAATTAAAGGACAAGATCCGAAAAACTCTCCGGGAGAATGCTTCTCCGCGGCATATTCCTGCGGTCATCATGGAAATGCCTGAAGCTCCCTATACGCTGAATATGAAGAAGGTGGAGGGTGCGGTCACGAACATCATCCATGGAAGACCAGTCCTGAATAGGGATGCGCTGATGAATCCCCAGGTACTGGATTATTTTGAAAAGATTCTCCCTGAGCTCCAGCGTTAAGAGACTGCCTTTCCTTCTCTCCGGCAAGAGACTGTGTCGTAACCCAGGCGGGAGGGCATGAATGGGAAGCATCGGCGGGAGAAGAAGTTATCCAAGGCTAACCCGCTGGTTTCCGTAATGGGATGGCGGATACGAATGACAGCGGAAATATCTGGTTTTCAGCCCGCCCCCATCCATGGAAGAACCAATGCCTCATGATTCCGAGCGAATGCCCTCCCGCCTGGGTCTTCCAATTCCGGAACTGTGACACAGTCTCCAAGGCGGAAGAGGGATGGGGGAAGGGGAGGGAAAGATCAATTGGCAAAGTACACCGTCCTCATTACCACTCGTTCTTTTGGGAAAATCGTTTCCGAACCGATGGAGCGGCTGAGAAGGGAAAGGTTGCACATCTTAGAATGGCGGGAGGAAACCGGTCTCGGGATCGATGATTTAAAAGAGAAGGTTCGCCAGGCAGATGCCTGGATTATTGGCAATTTTAAAATTGATGCCCAGCTTCTGGAGAATGCCCCGAGGCTCCGGGTGATCGCCAAGCACGGAGTGGGGGTGGACAATATCGATATCCCTGCGGCCACCCAAAAAGGAATCTTGGTGACGATCGCTCCCGGGGCCAACGACCAGGCTGTGGCAGATTTAACGATGGGATTGCTCCTCTCCCTGGCGAGAAAAATTCCTCAGGCTGACGCCAGCGTCAAGTCGGGCCAATGGGAGCGGTTTTTGGGCTTGGGACTGCCGGGGAAAATCATGGGGATCATTGGCCTGGGGCATATCGGCCAGAATGTGGCCCGCCGGGCAAAAGGATTTGATATGGAAATCCTGGCCTATGATCCTTACTTGCCAGAAGAGATTGCCCGTAAGCTCGGCATTACCCAGACTGATTTCGATACGCTCCTTAGAAAATCCGATGTCATCAGTCTACATGCACCTTTGACTCCGGAAACAGAAGGATTGATTGGGGAGCGGGAACTCTCCCTGATGAAGGAGGGAGTATTGGTTGTGAACACCTCCCGGGGCAAAATTATCCAGGAAAAGGCCCTTTATCAAGGCCTTACTTCGGGTAAGGTCGCCGGGTATGCTACGGATGTATTTGAAGTCGAGCCTCCGCTGGGCAGCCCCCTCCTCAAACTTCCCAATGTGGTGGCCACCCCTCATATCGGTTCCTACACCCGAGATGGGCTACGCATGATGGGGAACTTGGTCGTGGACAGCGTTCTCAAGGTTTTTCGTGGGGAGAAACCGGAGTTTATCATCAACCCGGAGGCCTATCGATATAGATCCTTTCCTCGTAAGGCAAACCCTGATCGACCATGAATGACCTTTGGTCCCCTATCCATGGCGCGGCGATTGATCATAACGGGTCCCAGGCGCGGAGGTTGATCATGCGGATTTGGCTTTTTCTGGAAAATAGAAAATGGTAAACTGAAAGCAATTTTGACCAAGGAGGAACAAAATGCTGAGAAAGAAAAAATTGGCAAGAGGAGTGGCCATAGTGGGCGGGGGATTGACAAAATTAGGCCACTTCAAAGACCGCAACTCAAAAGATTTATTTGCCGAAGCCTATACTGAAATGATTGGCTCAGTAGACAAAGGAATAGACCCCAGGGACATCGAGGCGATCTACATCGGAAACTTCACCAATGATTTTTTTGTCAATCAAGGGCACTGGGCGCCGATCATCTCTGACTTGGTGGGGCATGTGCCCAAGCCAGTGACGCGGACAGAGGGAGCGTGTGCCTCCAGTGCCCTGGCCTTTCGAGAAGGGGTATTCGCCATTGCTTCTGGATTCTATGACATTGTTCTGGTAGGGGGTCTGGAACAGATGTCCAAGCGAACCACCGAAGAAGTTGCCGAGGGCCTGGCCATGGCTGCCAGTCCTTATGAAGTGGCCACCGGGTTTACCTTCCCGGGGGTTTTCGGGACCACGGCCACTGCCTATTTTGCCAAATATGGCGCGAGCCGGGAGGATCTCTTCAATGTAACTATAAAAAGCCATAATAACGCTCCGCTCAACCCCAAAGCGCAATTTCCCATGACCATCCGGGATTTCATGAACGCCAGGATTGAGCGCTGCCGCCAGAAAGGAGAACCCATCCCGAACTGGAAAGACGAAAAAGATTTCCTGCGGGACCCGGTGGCGAATCCTCCCATTGCCTGGCCCATGCACCTCTTTGATTGCTGCCCCATAAGCGACGGAGCATCCTGTTTGCTTCTGGTAGCCGAAGAGCTGGCCAGGAGATTCACCGACGTTCCCATCCACGTGGCTGGCATCGGGCAGGGCAGTGGATATAGCTTGCATGCCAAAGAAAACTTGACCTCCTTCGAGGCCACCCGGGCGGCAGCCCAGGAGGCTTACGAAATGTCAGGCCTGAAGCCTGAGGATATTCAATTTTCAGAAGTTCATGACTGCTTCTCCATGGCTGAGATCGTTCATTTAGAAGACCTCGGTTTCTATAAACCCGGGTATGGGTATAAAGCCGTGAATGAAGGGCAGACTAGACTTAATGGTCCCAAGCCCATCAATACTTCCGGAGGGCTCAAGACCAAGGGCCACCCTGTGGGGGCCACCGGAGTAGCCCAGCTTTATGAAGTGTGGGTGCAGTTGAGGGGCAAAGCTGGAAAAAGACAGGTCCCCAACCCCAACTTGCGAGTGGGCGGCGCTCATAATCTGGGGGGCACGGGCGGAACCTGCACTTTTACCATCCTGGAGAGGAGGTAAGCCATGAACGAGAGACCTTTCAACGATTGTTCCTATGACCAATTTCTCAACGAAGGGAAAATCATGGGATCAAAATGCAAGAAATGTGGTGCTTTGGCTCTGCCTCCCCGTCCCATATGCGTATCCTGCTTTGGCAGCCATATGGAGTGGGTGCAGTTTAAAGGGGACGGAAAACTCGCTGCCTTCACCAGCATCGTGGTTGCCCCACCGCCCATGGCCAAAGAGGGCTTTGGGCGAAACAACCCTTATATCGTTGGTGTGGTAGAACTGACCGAAGGGCCCAAAGTGGTGGCTCGCATTATCGGAGTGGATGCTAAAAGACCAGAGCAGATAAAAGTAGGGACTCCCCTGAAAGCGGAATTTCTCCAGAAAGGTGAAGGGGACAACAAACAAACTTCTTTGGCTTTTAAACCTTAATTTTTCAAATATGGGTGGTGCCCCTTTAACAGTTGATAAATCCAGACCTTTGAGCGAGTTCCCATCAGGTCATTGCGAGGAGCGAAGCGACGTGGCAATCTAAAAAATTCTCGCGGAAAAAGAGATTGCTTCACTTCGTTCGCAATGACAGCGGGGGATACCTGTGAATTTTGAATAAATATCAACGATTAAAGGATCACTACCTAGGATTTGGGTATTCGAATTTAGGATTTAGTTCATTTTCTCTGAGTTCTCTGTGAGCTCTGTGGCGATGAAGCATTTGATAGGAATTAAATTGA
>JACRCA010000446.1 GCA_016234425.1 Deltaproteobacteria bacterium
AAGTGGCCTGAAGGCCCTTCCCCCAGAAATTCAGAGAACCAGGATTCATGTTCCACTTCCTCGTGGAGGATTGACAGAGAAAGGTCATAGGTGCGATGGTCCTTGCCAGCGGTGAGGTTACAGATATTGGTGTACTGGCGAACCGCGCATCTCTCTGCCTCCACCAGGACGGTCAACATCGCTTTGATATCCCTGGGATCTTTAGGGAGCCTGGCGGGAGGGCAGCCAGAGATATCATGAAAGGTCTCCATGTCTTCCGGAAGTTTTCCCCCCAGTTCATAAATGCGCGGGACCAGGGCCTCGAAATGGTTCCGGTCTTCTATGCGGGCCGTTTCCGCAATCTCCTTGATCCCTTCTCCGTCCAACCCGATAAGATTGCAGCGAAGAATGGTGTAGTAATAATAAGTTGTAAGCTCGGCCGCCGCATTCTTGACCAGAAGTTCAACCAATTGGTCTACATTGACCCCTGTCCTTTCCACCATTTCCCTAGCAACTTTGGCCATTTGTTACCTCCTTTAATTTTTTGAATTTCTCTGCAGGCTGGAGTGATGGATATCTCTGCCTGCCGCCTTCTCTTTAACCAAAATCTTTTTTACTTTCAGAGTAATCATTATTGGGTCAGAAGAAAATGGGGTAAACTATGTATTTTGTGGCTGAGAATGCCCTATTTTCCCCCAGAGAAGAAGGGGGTCACATCTTCATTTGTCATTTAATTATTGACAACAGGTAAATTTCTTCCATAATAGGAGCATGGCAAGGCCCCTTAGGATGGATTACCCAGAGATTTTCTATCATGTTCTCTCTCGTGGAAATGAGAAAAGAGAAATATTCCGTGATAAAAGCGATTATCTCAAATTTCTCGATACAATCGGCCAGATGGTGCAGCGGTTTAAACTGGGAGTGCATGCCTATGTATTGATGAAAAACCACTACCACCTGCTGATCCATACCAAAGAGGCCAATCTTTCCAGGGCGATCCAATGGCTTGGGGTTTGTTATTCCGTTTGGTTTAACCGCAGACACCAGCGAACGGGGCATCTTTTTCAAGGTCGATTTAAGAGTTTTCTCATTGAAAATGAGCGATATTTTACGGCGATGGTTCTTTATATCCATGGCAACCCTTTGAGGGCTGGGCTGGTAGGAAGATTGGAAGATTATCCATGGAGTAGCTATCCAGCCTATGTGGATAAAAGGCATTTGCCATCCTGGCTAACAACGGATTTGGTGCTGGCCATGTATGGAGGAAGCCGGAAAAAATTTAGAAGAGAGCAACAACAGTTTTTGGAGCGGAAGGAGAATATTTTAAAAGATCTAAGGCATGGTTTATATTTGGGGAGGGAAGAATTTTCCGAGGAATGTATTGAGAGGGCCAAAAAAGAAGAGCATCGTGAGAAGCCGCAACTCAGGCTATTGTTAAGAGGCAGGGATATTGAGATGCTTGCATTAGCCATACTAAAGAGGTTGGGCGAGAAGGATCCTTCTTCCGTATTAAAAGCTCGAAGACGTTATTTCGCAAATAGGGATGTAGCCATCACTATTTTGTATCAGCTAGGGATTTATCGAAACGAGGAAATTGGGAGAGTTTTTGGGGTAGGATATACTGCAATTCCGGGAGCCGTTAAGCGAGGGCGGGAATATATAAGATCAAATGAGAGATTAGGGAAAATGGTCTCAAAATTATTAAATGACATATGAAGATGTGACCCCTTTTCACGGCATCTTCTATAATTTTGCCTAATCGGAAACCCTATATCTCTCCTCATATCCTCTGAATTGGGTACAGATCTCCGAAACGATTCTCGGATTTCGAATAGGAAAGATGCCCTTGCCTTTCCAAGAGCTGTCCAGGTTCTTTTATCATTCACATCCTCATTTCTCTGATTTGCATTACCTATTAGAAAAGAAATTCCACCTACTCAACAACGTCCCACCCTGCCTAAAAAGATCTACGCCACGATGGCGGTTCTCTATCGAAGTATGCCACGGGCAATGATCAGACGCTGAATCTGATTGGTGCCATCGAATATTTGCAATATCTTAGCGTCCCGCATTATGCGTTCCACAGGGTGATCTCTCAAAACCCCATAACCGCCCAGAGCTTGCACGGCGTCCACGGTGAGCTTCATAGCCATGTCTGATGAGAACAGCTTGGCCATGGCACAGAACATAGACGCAGAGCCATCGTTTGCTTCCAAGCGACGGGCGGCCTCGTACGTGAGGGAGCGGGCCGCTTCCAGATGAGTAGCCATATCCGCAAACATAAACTGCATCCCTTGGAACTGGGCCACGGGCTGCTTAAATTGCACCCTCGATTTGGCATAGGCCACAGCATAATCCAGGGCCCCTTGGGCAAGCCCCACACCCATGGCCGCAGCGTCGAGCCGGGCCTTGTCCAAAGTCACCATGCATATCTTGAACCCCTCACCCTCCTTTCCGATCAGGTTTTCGGCGGGAACACGCACGTCCTCCAAAGTCAATTCCGCCACGTTCGAGGCCCTAAGACCCAGCTTGTCCTCGACGCGACCCGCGTTCAGGCCCGGAGTTCCCTTCTCTACCAAAAAACACGAAATCCCGTGAGCTCCTTCTTCAGGAAGAGAGACGGCGAAGATGAAATAGAGCAAGGCCACGGAGCCATTGGTGGCGAAACATTTGCGGCCATTCAGCACGTAGTGGTCTCCATCCTTCACGGCTCTCGTCTCCATGCTGGCGACATCTGAACCCGCGTTCGGTTCAGTGATGGAAAGGCAAGTGACGCCATTTTCACGGATGAGCATGGGGATGTATTTCCTTTTCTGCTCTTCGGTTCCTGTCAGAAGAAGCGGATTCCGGCTATTGGCTATGCCACAAAAAGTGTGTGCGGTGGCGGTGTTGAACTTGGCTATCTCCTCCACCACCATGGCATTGGTGACCAAGTCCCTCCCCAGACCTCCATATTGGACGGGGAAAAACATGCGCCTCAGACCTGCCCCTGCGAATTCCTGAATTATATCCCAAGGGAATTCACACGTCCTGTCGACTTCCCCTACTTTCGGGGCAAGCTTTTCCCGGCATATTCTGTTCACCGTCTGTCGGATCATCTCCTGTTCTTGTGTAAACTGGACCATGACTTATTTCCCGAGGTGTAAAGAGTTTACCACAAATCGGGAGACCCCTGTAGGGGCAGTCCCACCCACCGATTTGTTTGATAAGAACTCCTTTTTGACGGTTGGAAGTATAGGATGAAGGGAATTGTGTGTCAATACCGTAAAGGCCACAAGATATTGGGTATGCCGATGAGCGGTTTCAGGAGGGTGCGACACAAATTTCTGCGAGGGCCATCCGATGCGTTGCAGGATATATATTTCAGTGATTTGGCGAGGTGTGGCAGGCGTTCTTCAGGATCATCCGGGCACACCGGTTCTTTCCGTCCCGGATTCGTGATCTTTACGACTGGACGTAGGAGTCCCAGGGATCGTCGGGGTTACGATAGAGTTGATAATTACCAAGAGAAAGCATGAATAATTTTAGATGCTTCGAAAAAGATGGCTACAGGAAGAAGTCGTCACGAAAAAAACCACCTCTCTTTCAAGAAAGTGGAGTTTCCTAACTTCAAACCATATCCTTCCTCCCTGGCGATGATTGGGAAGAAAATTTTTTATGAATTTTACCAAACCTGAGATGGGGCATTCAAGGGGTTTAAAAGATAGGAAGGGGATCGGGGACGTGTAACCCGGTCCCCTGGGGGGATGATCATAATACTCTGGGGAGCTGGCCCACAGGTTGGCCAATTGCTCTTTGAAATGGCTCATAGCGCCTTCTTGGAACATGGCGCATAAAGCTTAGCCCCTCGAGCAAAGGTCATAGAGCATGATGCTATTGCGTGGCTTTGCGCCCAAAGCCTCTTACCTTTTGCCTATCACCTTTCTCCTCACGCCTTTCGTCGAACGCCTTTACGTTATTTGTGCTTTTTGTAAGCGACCACTGAAATCGACAAACACAGATTTAATTTCTGTAAATTCATGGATGGCCTCTGTTCCTGCTTCCCTGGTTCCATTCCCGGTGTTCTTCACTCCTCCAAAGGGCAGGTGGACTTCAGCCCCGATGGTCGGAGCATTGATATAAGTGACGCCGGCTTCCAGGTCCTGAATAGCTCGAAAGGCAAGATTCACATTACCTGTGTAAATGGACGAGGACAGGCCGTACTCAACATCGTTGGCCGCCTTTACAGCCTCTCCATACTCACGAACCTTGATCACCGCGAGCACGGGGCCAAAGATTTCTTCTTTGGTGATTCTCATACCGTGTTTGGCCTCAAAAATCGTTGGTTCGATAAAGAATCCTTTCTCGTATAGGTTACCCTTGAGTTTCTTGCCGCCACAGAGGATTTTCCCTCCTTCTTCCATCCCGATCTGGATGTATTTCAAAACTTTATCTTCCTGCTCTCGACTGGCAACAGGCCCAACATCCACTTTCGGGTCCAAGGGATCTCCAACTTTGAGGGCTTTCGTTCTTCGCAACAACCTTTCCATTACCTCATCATAAACTTTTTCGTGAATGATCAACCGACTGGTAGCAGTGCATCTCTGTCCGGCGGTTCCAAACGCCCCGAAGAGAACGCCTTCAATGGCTAAATCCATGTTGGCGTCCTCCATGACGATTTGAGGATTCCTGCCACCCAATTCTAATCCCACCCTCTTTAACATTCGGGATGCCTTGGAATAGATATCTTTCCCGGTAGCCACACTTCCCGTGAAAGAGATTGCCCGGATTCCGGGATGTTGCACGATCGCTTCGCCCACTACCTCTGCGGGCCCGGTCACCATATTTAGTACGCCAGCGGGAAGTCCAGCCTGCTCAAGGATTTCAATCAGCTTAGCAGCACATAAGGGAGTCAGAGTGGCGGGCTTATAGACAATCGTGTTTCCGCAGATTAAAGCCGCCCCCAATTTCCAGCAAGGGACAGCCATGGGAAAGTTCCAGGGAGTGATGCACCCCACAACGCCGATGGGCTGCTTTAAGGTGAGGCATAACTTACCGGGCAATTCTGAAGGGGTCGTTTCTCCCAATAACCTTCTTCCTTCCCCTGCTATGTATTCAAGAAAATCAATAGCCTCCTGCACATCCCCTTTCCCTTCCGCGATCACCTTGCCCATCTCCTTGGTGACCAGTGCTCCAAGTTCTTCTTTCCGGGCTCGCATGATGGCTGCGGCCTTCAGGAGGATTTCTCCCCTCTTGGGAGCCGGGAACTGCTTCCAATTGGGAAATGCTTTTCCGGCCGCCTCAGCAGCCTTGAAGACATCTTCGCGAGTGCCTTCTGCAAAGCTTGCTAAGGTTTCCCCGTTTGCCGGATTTTTCGTTTCGAAGGTCCTTCCGCTGGAAGACTTTACCCACTCCCCATTGATGTACAATCCATATTTTTCCATGCCGCTCCTCCTAATAATTCATAAAAAGCTCCTTTTTTAGTTATAGGATATTTTGGGGAGAATTTTGGGTTTAATTATTCTGGGGTAGCAAAGTTATGGTTGAACTCTTTCAAATCCCCGGGTAAAATAAATTAATTTTGTCATTCAGTACATAATATTCAGAGTGAACAAAAAGAAAGGGTGTGGATATGGATTCGAGATTAGAAGGTCAGCGCTTCACCGGGGCTTCCAAATACGTGCTCGATCCTGAGCTGGCCAGGATCGTCAACATCTCCATGGAACTGGAAATGCCCCTCCTGCTGAAGGGTGAGCCTGGGACGGGCAAAACCATGCTGGCCCATGCCATTGCCGAAGCCTTGAGTATGCCCCTCACTGTTCTGAATGTGAAGTCCAGCATGAAACTGGTCGATACCCTCTACCAGTATGATACCCTGACTCGCCTCAATGACAGTCGTTTTGGTGATTCGAAACGGGATGTAAGTAACATCGAGGAATATATCAAGATGGGCAAGATCGGCCAGGCCTTTGTCTCCGATGTGCGGGTTGTCCTCCTCCTCGATGAAATCGGCAAAGCCGATACAGATTTTCAGGATGATATGCTGGACGTGCTGGATCAGATGAGTTTTGACATCGTGGAGATCGATAAAACCATCAAGGCCAGGAATCGCCCGGTGATCGTCATCACGAGCAACGCCAAGAAGGATCTGTCCGATCCGTTCCTTGGGCGTTGCAACTTTCACCACATTGCCTTCCCCACTCCGGAGATCATGCGGGAGATTATCAGCGTGCATTTTCCTGATTTAGATCGGGAGCTGGCTCAGGCCTGCATCCAAACTTTTTACCGGCTGCGGGAGATTCCCGCGGTGGAAAAGAAACCAGCCACGCGGGAGCTGATCAACTGGATCCGGGCGCTCCGCTGCGATTCAGATTTCCGGCCCCAAAGATTGAGCAAGGGCGAGGTGCCCTATCTGGGAGTGCTTTATAAGAAAAGCACCGACTATGTGGTGGCCAGCCAGCACTTGGCCCGTGCCCGCAGTTCACCTTCGACGAAACTGGGGTGAGTTGATCAAGAAATGGGCCATAATACCATTTGTGTTGCAAGGAAGCACTAAGCACGAAATCCCAAATCCTAAACAAATTCAAATGGCCGAAATTCAAAGCACAAATCCCCCTTTTTTATTGCAGTTTGAGAAATTCGAATTTTGGATTTGTTTCGGATTTCGATATTAGATTCTTACATGTTTAAATCTGAGAATTTCCTTCTAACAGTTTTGTCATTCCCGCGTAGGCGGGAATCCAGGAAAAAGGCAAGGACATGGATTCCTGCTTTCGCAGGAATGACAGAAAGAGTTCCCCAAAATTTCAAATATCTTTGGCTAGGATTTAGGATTTAGTTATTGCGCCCTAATTTAAAGGGTTGCAGGGGGAGGCCTTTTGTTTGTTAACTTTTTTTATAAACTCCGTGATGTGGGAATTCCCGTCACCCCTACTTCCTTCTTGCGCCTGCAAAAGGCGCTCAACTTGGGGTTGATTAATTCTTTAGAGGATTTCTACGTTTCAGCTCGGTCTGTCCTCATCAAGAGCGAGCGCTATTTTGACCTCTACGATCAGGTCTTTGCCCATTATTTTAAAGGAATGGACCTCCCAGATTCAGAAGGAATCGAGTTGGATGAGGCAGCCCGGATACTGCTCGAGGAGTGGCTGCGTGATCCTCAAAGAGTAGCTCAGGCTTTGGGTGTGGAGGAAGAAGAGCTCTTGGACCTGACTCCTCAGCAGCTGATCGAATATTTTCTGAAGCGGCTCAAAGAACAGACCGAGGCTCATCACGGAGGGAATCGATGGATTGGCACAGGAGGCACCTCTCCAGTCGGCCACTCCGGTTATCATCCTGGGGGAATGCGAGTGGGTGGCAGGTCGATGGGCCAAAGCGCGGTCAAGGTAGCCCTCGACAGACGGTATCGCGATTATTCCCAAGAAGGGCCCCTCACCCATTCCCAGATCGGCGAGGCTTTAAAACGCCTGCGGCACATGGTCCCGGTGGGGCCGAAGGACCAGGTGAATATTGATAAGACGATCTACGAGACCATGCGCAACGCCGGCGAGATCGAGATCGTCTTTGACCGGTGCCTGAAGGACCGGCTGAAGGTCATCCTGATGATCGACAATGGGGGCTGGTCGATGGAGCCCTATGTCGAGGTGGTTCAGCTTTTATTTGACTATGCCCGGGCCCAGTTCAAAGAGCTTAAGACCTATTACTTTCATAATACGATCTACGATCATGTCTGGGAAGATCCGCCGAGGATCCGCAAGCCCCAACAGATCGAAGAATTTTCTCGCTTCGACCCGGAGACTCGTCTAATCATCGTGGGGGATGCCAGCATGGCGCCCTACGAACTTATGGCCACGGACGGCTCCATCCATATCGAAGAACGCAGCATGGTTCCTGCGATAGACCGGCTTCGTTTATTGGCTAAGATTTTCCGGCACGCTACGTGGCTCAACCCCAGGTTCGAGCACGAATGGACCTATGTCCGCACCATCCAGTCAATCCGGCAGATCTTTCCCATGTTCGAGCTTACCCTGGACGGTTTAGAAAAAACCGTTCGGCATCTGATGAAAAACAATTAAGTGGAATCCCACCCATTTCTGGCCATAAAGGGCCAATATTTTTCTGACGAAAGGCGACATTGCCAATTTAAAAGATCTGCCCCCTAACTAGTTTCCATCTTTTCATAGTCTCGTGAAATTAAGTCCCACAAAGGATCCCAGGAAATTGACCATCGCGCTGATATCTTTCCT
>JACRCA010000438.1 GCA_016234425.1 Deltaproteobacteria bacterium
ACGCTCATGATGATCACCAAAATTGAGAGATTTATTGATAGAGTTTCTGGCCCGACGTGGAGTTGATTGTGGGAGTAGAAAGCGCCCGCTACTCCGGCTAAAAAACCGCTGATAACAAAAGTAATCAGTTTATAGCGGGTGGTATTGATGCCTGAAGCCATGGCCCCAATTTCATCTTCCCGGATGGATTTAAGGATTAACCCTCTACTCGATCGACCGCCCACATAAATCAGACCGCAGCACAAAGCCGTGAGCAAGAGGGAGAAATAATACTTTCCCGTCAGGGTCGGCCAGATGGGGGATATTCCGTAAAGCCCATCGAGTCCCCCGGTGATCTCCCAATAGACGTCCGTGAGCCCATGGGGCAATGCCGCTGCTGCAAAAGTAGCTAAGGCAAAATATGGCCCTCTCAGCCGCAGGCAAGGCATCCCGATGATTAGCCCGAAGAGGGCAGCGACCCCTCCCCCAATGAGGATGGTCAACCAGGGGGGAACTTTGAAGTAGAAATTCAAGAGCGCCGCCGTATATGCTCCCCCGCCCACAAAAAGGGCGTGGCCAAAGCTGACCTGACCCGTGTATCCGCAGAGGATATCCCAGCTAGCCACGTAGACAGCGTAGATATTGGCCAGGATGATCAATTCTACAATCGCCCGGTTTTTAATAAAAAGCGGAGCAGCCGCAAGAATGGCCAGGGCGATGAATAACCCAATTCGTTCGCTTGTGAAAAAAGTTCGCTTTCCCTTTCTAACCATCTTTCTCTCCTTAAACCTCTGCCCGTTTTCCCAGCAGGCCCGAAGGACGAAAGGTTAACATGAGGAGAATGATAATCACCGCTACGATTTCCCCGAAATAGCTGGAGATAGCAAAAGAAATCACGACCTCCGTATAGCCGATCAAAAGAGCCGCCAGAATGGTCCCTTCCAGGCTCCTCATACCCCCCAGGACCACCACCGCAAAGATACGCCCTAAGGCGGGGGCCCACATTTCCGGGCGAGCCCCTATGGTGGGAGCAATGAAGGCTCCTCCGATGGCTGCCAGTATGGCCGAAATGGCAATGACCGTCAAATAAACTCTCTCACAGTTGATGCCCATGAAAAGGGCCGCCTCTCGGTCTTGGGCCACTGCTAAAATGGCCTTCCCCATTCGCGTGCGATAGATGAATAACCAGAGAAGGATCAATAGGACTACAGAAATCCCTAGAGTCAATAACCTCTGCGCATCAATATCCACTCTGCCGAAGAGGGAAAACTTCTCTTCGATGAACCCCTGGACGTTCCGGTCAGGAGGGCCGTAAAAGAAGATCATCAATTGCTGGAAGAACAGGGCTAAGGCGATGGTGATCATCAAGACAGACCACTCGGAAAACATGACCGGGCGAATGCAGAACCGGTAAAGCCCCATAGCCAAGATTCCGACGCTAACCGTGGAGAGAAGGATGGACATGGCTAAATTAAACTTCAGGAGGGTGAAGAAAGTGTAGATCAGGTAAGCCCCGATCATGTAAAAGGCTGTGTGAGCTAAGTTCACCACGTTGGCCACTCCAAAGATCAAACAGAAACCCATGGCCAGAAGGGCATAAATGTCGCTTTGAACAGCTCCATAGACTAAAATCTCTAAAAAGATATTCATCGGTGAAACCTCTCAATTAAAATAGATAGATTTATTCCTTCCTTAACTCACTTCCCATTAAGTTCCCTTTATTTCCCCCAGGCAGTTTATTGCCACCCCAGTTAGAGATTTACGAATCCAAAGCCCGGGAGGAGGGCAACCCCCGATATTCCTCCCCTTTTTCCCCTTATTAGAACGAATGGAGCAGTTTCCGATGAAAAAGCAGCGACCCTTCACCGGGTAATCGGTCGAAGCCGTATCTCCGACCATCAGGGTCAGGGAGCCTAAATTCTCCACATCCTGCGGCGAAAAAAAGGAAAGCGCCAGGCGGTTGGTGACTGAACATCCGCTGCATCCCTTCCCTTCAATGATGGTGACATTCTCGTGAACTTGAGCAGCTTTGGGAATATCAGTTTTTAGGGGGTGAAGAACGGACTCTACGGAGCGGCCCACAACTTCTATCTCATCCAGGAGCATCTGGCCCAACTTCCGCTCATAGGCCAAGCGGATATGGCGAACTTCCCTGGGATCTAAACCGATTACCCGGCAACCAACCGCATCAACAGCCACCGGATCGAAGCCCGCCATGATGGTGTCCAGGCGAACCGGGTTTCCCACGAGACGAGGGCCAGGAACGAACCCTTCCAGGGAAATGGTCGCGTCAATCACTGTTAGGTCCGCAGAGATAATCGTGTTCAGGTCAACGATAGCTTGATCCAAGCCATACTCTTCTCGTTTCTCTACAGGAACGCCGATGCGATGGATGATGCGCTTGCTCTCGTCCGGAACCGTGCCTTTCATGTTCTTCAGGCTTAACGTCACCCCGGTCTGAAAATGGGTCTTCATCTTGGGCACGCTGATAATGACATCGCTTTCATAGGCCGTGCGGCAGACCTTAAGCTTCTTCAGAACTTCACCCTTGGGGATCTTGACTTCCACAGCCTGATCTTGGTCTAAGTTGACCACTTTGGCCCCGGCCTTCTCGAAGAGACTTCTAACCTTTAAGGCATCGAAGATGGCTCCGGCGTCGAAACCGACTACGGCGCTCTCGCCAACCATGATCTCTTTGGCCCCGGCTTCGCGCACGAGTTGGATGAGCGCCAGAACAACTCGGGGGTCCGTGATTACGCCAGTTTTGGCAGGAAGGGCCACGCTCAGGTTGGGTTTGATTAGGACTCGGGCGCGAGAAGATATGAGCTTTTCCAGCCCACCCACAAGAGTGATCGCTTGGCGCACAATCCTGGCGATGTCTTTCCCCTTAGATATGCTGACTCGACTCTTTCCCTCCTCCCGGAGGGTCAGTCCTCGGCCCATTCGTCTTCCTTCCTAAATTTCCCAAGGATTGGATTTTAGCAACTCTTATCGCCCGCCAATTATCGCGATAGCCTCAATCTCCACAGCCATCCCTCCCCAGAGGCCCGCAACTTGGACGGTGGAACGAACCGGTGGATCTTTAACGAAGTACTCTCTGTAGACCTCATTCATGGCCGCCCAATCATTTAGATCAGTGAGAAAGATAGTGGTACGGATTTGGATCATCTCCGAATTGATCCTTACGTCCTCTTCTTTTGGGGACTGCCAGGAGGAGTGAAGAAACTTTTATTCTCCTCCCGGCCTCTCACCGAATCTTCCCCGATTTCATTTCTTCTTTAACCAAGCTGGGGCGATATATTTCCCGGCGGCATATTCTTTGGGAAAGACCACGACGTGTTTGCCATCCTGCCACTGGGCCCAAACTGGCTGCTTCCCTTCTTTGCCATACTTCAAGTCGTGATTCTTTTCAAATGAAATCACCCCGGCCGCTCCCACAAACCGAATCTTCTCCAAAGCCTTTATTAGAACCTCAGTATCCAGCGACTTGGCCTCCTCAGCCGCCGCCTTCAGTAGGTAGAGGGCATCGTACTGGCCCCAAGCCGTATAGGTGGGGGAGATTTTGTAGGTGCTTACATACTTGTCATAGAAAGGAATGGACTTGGGAGTGATTTGGGCCCTTGCCCCGTTGATCAACTGGGTGCTTTCATAGTTGCATTTCCCCCCTGTCTTGTCCCAAAAATCCGTGACTTGACTGTTGAGGCTATACCCCGCTTGATGGACTGGGAGTTTGGTATCAGCCCACTGGTTGGTGATGGGAACACCGGGAGAAGCGGCCTGGACGGTGAGCATGAGCTGGGCTCCCTTGGCTCGAATTTGAGCGAACTGGGGGGAGAAATCTGTGCGTTTGGGATCGAAGACATCCAGGTAGACGATCGTTATCCCGCGTTTGGGTAATTCTTTTTCCAGATAGGTAGCCATCTCCCGCGCCCAAACCGTGCTCTCCGGCAGCAAAGCCACTTTAGTGATCTTCAATTCCTTCTTGAAGAATTCTTCTGCAAATATCGCCATGTCATAAGCGAAGAGATCCGAATTCACGCAGCCAACACGGAAAAAATACTTCCCTTGTTCGTAGTTTTCCTCCACCATTTTCGCCAGCTTGGGAGTCGCTGGTCCGCTGCTCAGCCAGAGTTTCTTGCCGTCGAAGATGTGGGCCGCCTGGGCCAGCCCCACCCCACTCATCCAGCCGCCGCTAACGAAATCTACTCTGTCTGTGAAGAGAAGTTTTTTGATGGCTGTAACGCCCTTTTCGGCTATTCCTTCGTCATCGGCAAAAAACAGCTCAATCTTATGGCCCAAAATCCCTCCCAGGGCATTGATCTCTTCAGCGGCCATTTCTGAGGCGTTCTTGGACCCGATGCCCGCTTCCTTTTGCAGGGCAGCCGTGACCCCCATTTTGATCACCTTTTGGGCTAAGCTTTCAGAAGATAGAGCAAAAAGGATCGCCATTCCTACGACGAAGACGATAAAAATCTTGCCTCTCATTTTGCACCCCCTTATTCCGTGATTTGGTTCTTTTTACCTAAAACAGTTTTTCCTCCTGCTTTTCCCCTGCCTTCTCACCTCCTTTCCCATTCACAATTTTTCCCCTCAGATTCGGAGGGCTGCCAGGAAACCCTCATGGATGGCTTCTTTCGCCCTCCGGGGCTGAAGACAATCGCCCACGGGAAGAAGTTGAGGGACTTTCCGCTGCAAATTTTTTAGGACCTCTTGGTTGGCCCGAGAGCCCAGGGCCAATACGATAGTTTCCCCTTCCATCCACAATTCTTTATCCTGGTTTCTTGCTCGCACTCTTCCTTCACGTATCTCCTCCACCTTGGTTGACAGGAGAGTGGTGATGTTGGCGCCGGCTAATCTTTCCAAAAGAAGGACTCGGGTAGTCC
>JACRCA010000434.1 GCA_016234425.1 Deltaproteobacteria bacterium
AGATTACCAAGAGTATCCTCCATGATGAATCTTTGGTTGGCCAAACCGTGGACCCGCTGGGAGGGTCTTATTTTATGGAGAGCTTGACCAATCAACTGGAAGAAAAAGGACGGGAATGCTACCAGAAGGTAGAGGAGATAGGCGGGGCCCTGGCGGCTCTGGAGAAGGGGTATTACCTGCGGGAAATGGCCGAAGGGATGTACCGATATCAACGGGAAGTAGAAAGCGGCCAAAGGTCCATCATCGGAGTAAACAAGTACGTCTTAGAGAAAGAGGTACCCATCAAGCTCTTCACAGGAGATCCTGAAGCAGAGCGGCGTCAGATAGAACGGCTGAACAAGGCGCGCAGAGAAAGAGACCAGGCTCGGGTGGAGAAGAGCCTCATAGAGGTCCGGAAAGTCGCCGAATCAAAGGCGGCGGGCCGAGATGGAAATATCGTGCCCGCCATGTTGGAGGCCGTGAAAGCTCATGCCACGGTCGGAGAGATATTTGGTATCCTACGGGAGATCTTCGGTGAGTACAAACCCCCTACTATCATTTAGGAGAATCTATGGCCAAGAAAATCCGAGTCCTGATTGCCAAACCGGGCCTGGATGGCCATGAGACGGGCGCCAAACTGATTTCCCGCGCGCTCCGGGATGCGGGAATGGAGGTGATCTACACGGGTCCCCGCCAAACACCGGAAATGATCGTTCAGGCGGCGGTGCAGGAGGATGTTGACATCATTGGGCTCAGCATCCTCTCGGGAGCCCACAAGGAGTTTGCTTCCCGGGTAATCGACCTGATGAAGGAAAAAGGGATAGAAGATACTCCCCTAGTCATGGGTGGGATCATTCCCCGGGAAGATATACCAGCCTTGAAGGAAATGGGGGTAAAGGCGGTATTCGGCCCGGGGAGCAGTACTGGCGATATAATTAAGTTTTTTGAGGAAACACTCGCTTGAGAGCCGCCGATTATCCCTAAACAGGGTTGCCTTATCCTCCTCCTAAGGAGACTGTGTCGTAATTCGTCATGCCCGCGGAGGCGGGGCTGACGCATACTCTGGGGGGTGGAGGAGGAATGGCCTGCGCAGTCTGCATCCTTACTCGCTAAAGTTATCCAGATCGGAACGGTAAACGGGAGCGTAAGAATGGCTGAACAGGAAATTGTCGGGATGGAATTTGAAGTCCAGAAGAAGAGATTTTTCAAGGGGTTTATGGCTACCTTTATCACCGTGGTAGCCTTGGCATTCTCTTTTTTCGAAATAGCCGCCCTCCAGTTTTGGGTAATTGATCTATGGGTCTTTGAAGCCGTAGTGCTGATCCTGGTCATGGTTTTAGGGTTCCTCACCATGCCTTCCAGTCCCAAGAAGCGGGGAAAGATCGCCATACTGGATATCATCTTCCTGATTGCCGGTGTGGCTCCTTGTGTGTACATTATCATTGAACTGGACCGTTTGCAGTGGACCTACGGGTCAACCGTTCTTCCCCTGGATATTGTATTCGGCACGGTTCTCATCGTGGCTCTTCTTGAGCTGACCCGTCGGTCCTTCGGGCTGGCCATGCCTTTGGTTGCCCTGGGCTTCCTGGCCTACGCCATTTTTGGAAAATACCTCCCTCCTTCGCTGTTCGGGCATACCGGGCTAAAACCGGGCAATGTGATCGGTTTCATGATCGGCAATATGGCCATCTTTGGCACGGTAATGGGCGTCATGGTGCAGATTATTTTCCTTTTCATGCTTTTCAGTGCCTTTCTCCAGGTCTCTGGGGCTGGGGATTTTTTCGTTAATCTGGCCAATTCGTTGGCCGGGCGCTGGAGGGGTGGGCCAGCAAAAGTTTCGGTTTTTTCCAGCTCTCTTTTTGGTACCATCAGCGGAAGCTCGGTGGCCAATGTAGCTGTGGATGGAGGGATCACAATACCTCTGATGATCAAGACTGGTTTCCGGCCGCATTTTGCGGCCGCTGTGGAAGCAACAGCCTCCACGGGGGGGCAGATCATGCCCCCAGTTATGGGAGCTGGTGCTTTCATCATGGCCGAGCTTTTGAGTATATCCTACGGAGAGGTGATCATAGCCGCGGCCCTCCCGGCTATTTTATATTATGTTGGCCTCTATTGCATGATCGATCTGGAAGCCGTGAAACAGGGATTGCGTGGCCTGCCCAGCTCAGGGGCGCCCAAGGCATGGCAGGCTTTAAAGGAAGGAGGACACCTGCTCATTCCTGTGGTTGTTCTCCTCTATCAATTGGTTATCGCCGGGACTTCTATCCAACGGGCAGGACTTTATTCTATTATTTCGGTCTTCGTCGTTTCTTGGTTTCGCAAGAGTACTCGAATGGGTTTAAATCGGCTGATCCAAGCCTTGAAAGGCGGGGCGATGAGTTCTGTCAGCATTGCTGCAGTCTGTGCCACCGCTGGGATTATCGTTGGTGTAGTGTCGATGACCGGGCTGGGAATCAAGTTCAGTTCCGGCGTGGTGGCTTTAGCTCATGGGAATCTCTTTTTGACCCTCCTTTTCACTGGTGTAATCTGCATGTTCTTGGGCATGGGGGTACCGACCACCGCGGCTTACATTATTGCTGCGGCGGTGGGCGTCCCGGC
>JACRCA010000439.1 GCA_016234425.1 Deltaproteobacteria bacterium
GGACATCAAGATGCCCGGCCATAGTGGTCTGGAGGTTCTGAAGCGCCTCAAAGAACGAGACCCGAAAGCCCTGGTCATTCTGATGACCGCCTTCGGGACAACCGAAACAGCCATCGAGGCTATGAAATTTGGAGCTTTCGATTATATTCTCAAACCCTTTGACATTCCTCAGATGAGGACTCTTGTAGAACGAGCCCTGGAAGTATCCCGGATGATGAAGAAGATGGTCTCCTATCCTCCCCATCCAGAGGATGAAGTTGCCGGAGAAGCGATCGTGGGCTCCTCCCCAGCCATGCAGCAAATCTACAAGATGATCGGCCAGGTGGCTCCCAAGGGGGTTACCGTGCTCCTCCGGGGGGAGAGCGGGACGGGGAAAGAATTGGTGGCTAGGGCCATCTACCACCACAGCAACCGGGCGGACCGGCCTTTCCTTCCGGTAAATTGCGCGGCTATTCCCGAAACTCTCCTGGAGAGCGAGCTTTTCGGCCACGAGAAGGGAGCTTTCACTGGCGCTCTGACACGGCGCATCGGCAAATTCGAGCAGGGCAGTGGAGGAACCATTTTCCTGGACGAAATCGGCGACATGACTCCAGCAACTCAGGCCAAAATCCTTCGGGTGCTCCAGGACCAGCAGTTTGAAAGGCTGGGTGGGTCCGAGCGCATCACGGTGGACGTGCGCTTGATCGTAGCTACGAACCAAGACCTGGAAAAAGCCATCCGGGAAGGAACATTCCGCCAGGATCTTTACTACCGGCTGAAAGTGGTAACCCTGCATCTTCCTCCTTTGCGAGAACGCCGGGAGGATATCCCCGAGTTGGTGCGGTACTTCTTGCAATGCTTCGCGCCGCAGATTAACCGCAATGTGGGCGACATAGCCCCCCGGGCTCTGGAAAAACTCATGCGTTACCGCTGGCCGGGTAACGTGAGGGAATTAGAGAATGCCGTGAAGAGAGCTCTGGTCATCGCTAGAGGCAACACTGTGCTTCCGGAGGATTTTGTCCTGGAAGGAGTGGAGCCAGAAGGGATAGGGCCTAAAGAGCAGATGGATTTTGAAGAACGGCTGCAGAGGCTGATGGAGCCAGTGTTTAAGGAATTGACCGAACACTCCAGGAGTCACCCCGAGGCGGATGTCATGTCGGCTATGGAGAAGACCCTGATTAAAAGGGCCTTACAGGAAACAAAAGGAAACCAGGTCCAGGCGGCCATCCTCCTCGGAATCAGCCGGAATACCTTGCGTTCGAAGATTGAACGATATAGGATCAGAAAAGACGTGGCCATTATAGAGGGGGAGGAATGAGACGCACCTTGCGGCTGGCGCTGGGACAGATCAACTGCACAGTGGGAGATCTGCCAGGAAACGCCAGGAAGATCTTAAAAGTAATTGGCCAAGCCCAGAAGATGGGTGCAGACCTGGTGGCCTTTCCGGAGTTAGCGCTTACGGGCTACCCGCCCGAAGATCTCCTTTTGAATTCCTCCTTTATAAGAGACAACCTAAAAGCTCTGAAAAGCCTTGTCCGAAGTACGCGGGGAATCACTGCCATCGTTGGATTCGTAGATATGAACGACGATATCTATAACGCTGCGGCTCTCCTGCACGATGGGGAGCTGGCCGGCATTTACCATAAATTCTACCTGCCGAATTATGGAGTTTTTGATGAGAACCGTTACTTTCAGAGCGGTAAGGAATTCTTAGTCTTTGAGTTGAAAGGGATAAAGATCGGGATGAATATCTGCGAGGACATCTGGTATCCTGGCGATCCTACCCGAACGCAGTGCCTCCAGGGAGATGCGCAGTTGATCGTGAATATTTCGTCATCTCCCTACCATGCCGGCAAGAGGGATTTTCGTCAAAGGATGCTTTCAACTCGGGCCTGGGATTATTCGACCATTGTGGCCTATGTTAACCTCGTCGGAGGGCAAGACGAATTGGTCTTCGATGGGGGGTCCATGGTTATTGACCAGGCTGGAGAACTCGTCTCCTCAGCCAGATCTTTTGTAGAGGATGTTTTAATGGTGGATTTGGACTTGGATAAGGTCTTTCTCTACCGGCTCCATGACCCCCGGAGGAGGAAGGAAAAACTAGGTCCCGCTGCGGAAAATAGACTAAGGTGCCTTACTCTCCGGCCCGTGAAAAAAAGCAAGAAAGTTCCCTTTCCCCAAAGAAACTGTGAACCCCCAGGCCGGCTGGAAGAAATTTACCGGGCCCTGGTTCTGGGGACAGGGGACTATGTCCGAAAAAATGGATTCAGGAAGGTGGTCCTCGGTTTGAGCGGAGGAATTGATTCTTCCCTGACAGCCGTCATCGCCGCCGACGCCCTGGGGAATAGGAATGTAGTAGGCATATCCATGCCCTCCATGTACTCTTCCCGGGAAAGCCTGGAGGATGCTCGAGCTTTGGCTGGAAACCTGGGAATTGAATTTCGGGTCATCCCCATCAAGGAGGTATTCACCGCCTATTTGAAAAGCTTGGAAGATCCCTTCGGCGGAAGAAAACCGGACGTAACTGAAGAGAACCTCCAGGCCCGCATCCGCGGGAACCTGCTCATGGCCTTGTCGAATAAATTTGGCTGGCTGGTCTTGACCACCGGAAATAAGAGCGAGACAGGGGTGGGCTACTGTACTCTTTACGGAGATACAGCCGGTGGATTCGCCGTCATCAAAGACGTGCCCAAAACCTTAGTCTATGAGCTGGCGGTTTACCGGAATAAGTTGGGTTCTAAACCGGTCATTCCTTTGCGGGTGATGGAGAAGCCTCCCTCGGCCGAGCTGCGGCCCAACCAGAAAGACACAGATTCTCTTCCCCCCTACGAAGTCCTGGACCCGATCCTTCAGGCATACGTGGAAGAAGATCAGAGCCCGCAGATGATTCTCGCCAGGGGGTTTGCCAAGAGCATCGTGGAAGAGGTGATCCGCAGGGTGGACCTCAGCGAATACAAGAGGAGACAGGCCCCTCCGGGGATCAAAATTACGCCCCGAGCTTTTGGCAAAGATCGCCGGCTGCCGATCACGAATCGATACAGGATGGGACGAGCAAAAAACCAATAGACAATGGACAATGGGCAATGGGCAATGGGCAATGGGCAATAGGCAATGACCAATGAGCAATGACCAATTACCACTCCAAACTCATCCTTCATCACCAATCACTTTTTAGGGAGGAAAATATGGCGCTGAACTTGGAGAGGGTCGGTAAAGTTTGGGGACCTTATGAATTTAACTACAACGAAAGAGACCTGATCATCTACGCCTTGGGAATTGGGTTTGGAAAAGAGAACTTGGAGTATGTTTACGAGGGAGCCAAGGATTTTAAGGCCTTCCCCACGTACGGGGTCATCCTCCCTTCCAATGCCGGAGCCGAGGCATTTTTATCTACCAAGGCCAATTTCGCCATGGTGGTTCATGGGGAACAGACTCTGGAGATGCACAATCCTCTTCCTCGCAGCGCCACCATTTCAACCACGGCAGTCATTGAAGGCATCTATGATAAAGGATCGGGCGCCCTCATCGTCATGCGCTTCGATTCGAAGGATAAGAATGGGAAACCCCTCTGCAGCAACTGGAGCAGTGCCTTTGTGCGGGGCGCTGGCGGTTTCGGAGGAGCGGTGCAGCCCAAAAAGGAGATTCCGGCCATCCCCCAGAGAAATCCGGACTTCGTCTTTGAGGCGCAGACGGTGGTAAATCAGGCAGCCCTCTACCGGGTTTCTGGCGACCGAAATCCTCTACACATTGACCCGGCTGTGGCCAAGGCCGTTGGTTTTAAAGAACCCATTCTCCATGGGCTTTGCACCTACGGAGTCATCTGCCGCCGGTTTGTGAGGGAAGTCTTCCAGGGCGACTGCGGAAAGCTGAAATCCTACTCCGCTCGCTTCAGCAGCCCGGTGATTCCGGGAGAAAGTCTGCAAACGAAAGTCTGGCAAGCCCGTCCCCACCTTTTCCTCTTGGAGGTTTACAATGCCAAAGGAGAAGCCGTTATCCGGAACGGGGTAATTGAATCCAAATAAAAAAATTATGCACCGCGGAGAGCGCAGAGAGCGCAGAGGGCAAATTCAAATTCTGGATTTGAATGTTTAGATCCTAAGCGAACCGGAAATTCTAAGCCTTTTTTAGAATTTTATTACTTCTCGGCGTTCTCTGCGATCTCTGCGGTAAAGATTTAAACTGGAATGACCTCTGGCGGGCGGACTTCTTTTAGGGTGATGGCCTCTGTGGGGCAGGTCAGAGTACAAAGGCCGCACCCCACGCACCTGGCCGGATTGACGCGGGCTTTTGGTTCATCGCCATCAATAGCAATGGCCTCAAAAAAGCATCGCTCAAGGCAGGTCTGGCAGCCGAGGCAATCTTCGGCGTTAACCACTGCTTGGAAGCGGCTGGGATCTACAAATTTGTGAGGATTGGGCAGCCGCCAGTTCATGCAGCAATCCCGGCAGCAGTTGCAGATGATGTGATCGACATTCTGCCGGTTGTCGGCGATGTGCAGCAGGCCTTCTTTTTCGGCCTGATGGAGAAGGCTAATGGCCTCCTCCTTGGTGATTGCCCGCCCTGTTCCCCTATGAATGGCGTACTCCGCTGCTCGATTCACCTGAATGCAAATTTCCAGCGGCTTGCCGCATTTCCCATCGATGACCCGGCAGGTGCACCGGGTTACAGCCAGGCTTCTGGCCTGATTGACAATTTCCCGAACATCCTCGAAGGCTAAGATCTTCGCTTTGGATTCTATGGTGGCCCCAACCGGAATCACCCGGACCACTGGCTTGGGAAGAAGGCCTTCGACGACCTTTCCGAACTCTTTCCACTCTTTCTCCATGTATTCTTTCCAGAGGTTGTGGAACACTTAGGTAGCTCCCTTCCAGAGGATGGAACTATCGTGAAATTGAGCCACCGTCTTGACCCGGTAGTACCGGGGTTCTCCCTCCTTTTTGGAGAAAAAAACCAATCCCTTGAGGAACATGTCTTCGACCATGACCTCTACTTCATCTTTGGGGATTCCGGTCTTATCGGATAACTCCGACACTGTAGCTGCGGGAAAAGCGGCCAGAAGGAGGTTGATTTCTTTATCATCGGCGATCATCTCTATGATGCGGGGGAGGATCCTCGATCCGGTAGCTCCTAAGAGTTTGGAAAGTTCCTGGTATGGGTTCTGATCTGCCATTCTCCATTCTCTCCTTCATTCTTGAATTGGAATTCGAGGTCCATTCCGATTTCAAGGCTAACCATTCTGTGGCTTTTTTGTCAATGAAAATTTGGAAAGCGAATCTGCCGGTAAAGGCCGATTACCTAAGAATCAAGAATCAGGGGCGAAGGAGATCTCTGAGAAAAAACTTGACAAGAATAGAAAATATTTATAATTACTTACTAACCACAACTGCTTCACCTTCCCCCTACCTCTTTATCCCATAAATAGGGAGGAAGCTTGCTAATCGCTGTTCGTTTTTAAATCGGCCCAAAATCTTTAGTCTTGGAAAGGAGGTGGTTTTAGGAAAACGGAACAGACAGGCGCGGCTTGATCGTGTATCGGGAGTAAAGATCCTTCCTGCGAGATGACTTCTTCATAGGGAGGGCGTAGCCTGGTTCAAAGAAGGGGAAATACTGACATGAACAAGGAGGAGAAGATATGAAGACAAAAATAGCAAAAACATTGTTAGTCAGTAGCGTGGTAATTTTTGCTCTGATGCTGTATCTCGTAGTTGATGTGGCAAATGCACAAACAAAGAAACCATTGCCGCCGATTAAAATAGGCATCGTTCAGTCGCTTTCGGGGATGGTTTCTGATTATGCCTTGGAAGATCTTGAGGGCTTCAGGGTCAAGATAGATGAGGTCAACGCGAAGGGCGGTGTCAGGACAAAGGAAGGGAGGAGAAAAATTGAGCTGCTCGTCAGGGACGACATGCTGAAGCCCGATGTCGCGGTGAAGAATGCCAA
>JACRCA010000435.1 GCA_016234425.1 Deltaproteobacteria bacterium
AGGTCACCGAAGGGCCTTACGCTGGATTTGTGGGAGAAGAGCCGGAATACGAGGGATTGGCCACCTGGGGGCCAGTCATCGGCAACCCAGATCTTGGGGCTGCGGTCATGCTTAACCGATTTAATGACCAGATGGGTATGGATGTGAATGAAGCGGGATGGACGATCGCTTGGGTGATGGAATGCTATGAAAGAAAGGTCCTGAGCAAAAATGATCTGGATGGCTTAGAGATGACCTGGGGGAATGTGGCGGCCGTGAAGGAGATCCTCGAGCGGATTGCCCACCGGCAGGGATTTGCCAACCTCCTGGCCGAAGGGGTCAAAAGAGCTGCGGAGAAAATTGGAGGAGAAGCGACGCCCTGGGCCATCTACACCCATACCGGAGCCGCACCCAGGAGCCACGACCACCGCGGTCGCTGGTGCGAAATGTTGGATACTTGCGTTTCCAATACGAGCACCATCGAGGCCACCCGGGGAGGAGTCTTCCCTGAGCGACTGGGATATCCTACGGTTTTCGATAAATTTTCTCCCTGGGAGGTTCCCCTGATCAACGCCAAGGAGAATGGCTGGTTACAGTTCGTAGACTGCTTGGGGATTTGTGCTTTTTGCTGCCCTAATCGGGAGTTGGCCGTGAAATGCACGAACGCCGTGACGGGATGGAATCTGGACTTGCGGGAGGCGGTGACCATCGGGCGGAGGATTGTCAACCTTCTGCGGGTTTTCAATTTTCGCCACGGACTTAAGGCCAAGATGGAACGGCCCTCCCCGCGCTATGGATCGACGCCCAACGATGGACCGGTCAAGGGACGGGGAATCGGGCCCTACTTCGACTTCATGGTTCGAAGCTATTATGAAATGATGGGATGGGATCCGGAAACAGGCAAGCCCCTTCCCCAAACTTTAAAATCCTTGGGACTCGAGGAACTCATCGAGGCTTTCTGAGGTTGGGGAAGAACTTTATGGAAAAATCGAAAGTCAGGATCGAATTCAGGATGGGTGAGCGACTCGGCTGGAGTCACCCCGAACCGATGAGCATCGAAGAGTTCATCGAAGAGGGAGAGACCTTGCGTAGCCTGCTAAATCGCCTCGTGGGACGAATCAGTCATTTTCAGGAAGCGGTTTTTAATCCCCAGACTCAAAGCCTTTCCAGCGAAGTGGCCATCGTGATCAACGAGCACATCCAGAATCTCGTCCAGGGCTTGGAGACGAAGTTGCAGGATGGGGACCGGCTTTTATTTTTGCCCATCTTGGCCGGAGGATAGGGGAGTCGCGGTGGCTTATGAGGAGGAGGCGTTTTATCGGGAAGCATTTAGTAATTTTTATCATCCTGGTTGAGCTTCTGGTGGGCTGTGCTTGGTGGCAGAGGAAGGAACCAGAACCTACGCCTCAGCTCCTGTATGATAAAGCCATGAAGCTTTATCATAAGAAGAAGTATGAAAGGGCTATCGAGGCGTTCAAGAAATTCAAGGAAGAATTCCCCCTGAGTGAATATACCCCGCTGGTTGAACTGCGGAGCGCGGATGCTTACTTTTTCGACAAAAATTATGCGGAAGCCATCCTGCACTATGAAGAGTTTAAAAAACTGCACCCCCTGCATCCGGAGATTCCTTACGCCATCTACCAATTAGGCATGTGCCACTACAAGCAGATGCATTCTATCGACCGGGACCAGACCGAGACAGAAAAGGCCATCGAACAGTTTCGCTACCTGATTCAGAATTTTCCTCAAAGCCCGCAGGCAGCGGAGGCCAAAAGAAGGATGGAATTTTGCCAGAGGCAGCTGGCCGACCACGAATTTTACGTCGGCCATTTTTATTTCCGCACGAAAAAATACAGAGCCGCTTTGGAGAGGTTCAGGGGAATTTTGGAAAAATATCCAGACTCAGGCCTGGAGGAGAAGATCCGACATCTGAGCGAAATATGCCGTAAGCAGATTGATAAGGAAGAGCAGGGGAGAAAAGAGAAGGAGACCCAGGAAGAGGAGAAGAAAGGAAAATCAGGGGGATAGGAAGAGAGGATGCAGAAAGATAGCCCTAAATAATTTCGTAAATTTTTTCTAAGGCCTGACGCAGCCCTTCCACTTTTGTACCGCCGGCCTGGGCCATATCGGCCCGGCCTCCTCCGGTGCCTCCTACGTATCTGGCTACTTCTTTAATCAGTTTTTGGGCCGGATATTTTTCCGCCAGATCCGGAGTTACGACACAGAGGAGCATTACTTTCCCATCCCCCTTTGCGCCCAAAAGGACGATCCCAGAACGGATATGGTCTTTGAGGCGATCGGCCATCTCGCGGAGGCTTTTAGGGTCTTTCACTTCCACCTCCGTGGATAGGACCTTGATCCCTTTGACATCCCGGATGGAGGAGATCAAATCCCTCGACTGACCAGTAGATACCTTGACCTGCAAGGCTTGCAAGGCCTTCTCGGTTTCTTTCTGCTGCCTGATGAGGCGCTGCACTTTTTCAGCCACTTCCCCAATCTTGGCTTTTACTGCGGCGGCAATACTGCGCAGTTCCAGCTCCTCTCGCTTGACCACTCTCCAGGCTTCCTCCCCAGTAACGGCCTCTATCCGGCGAACACCCGCGGCCACGCCTGTCTCGGAAAGGATCTTGAACAATCCAATGTCCCCACTTCGTCGGGTGTGCGTCCCTCCGCAAAGCTCCGCACTCACTTCCCCCATTTGGACGAGGCGGACCATATCTCCATACTTTTCCCCGAAAAGGGCTATGGCTCCTTTATCCAGGGCATCTTTATAAGAGAGGAAGGAAACATGTACCTCCAGGTTCTGGCGAATGCGCGAATTGACCAATTCTTCAACCCGGTCAATCTCTTCTTCCGTTAAAGGGGAGAAATGAGTATAATCAAAACGCAGGCGCTGCGGGGTAACCAGGGATCCAGCTTGTTTGACATGGTTCCCCAAAATCTCTCGCAAGGCGGCCTGCAACAGGTGGGTGGCCGTATGGTTGAGCGCCGTTTTGCCCCGTCTTTCAGGATCGACCTTGAGCTTGAGCATCTCTCCGACGCGCAATGTTCCCGTTTTAATGGTTCCCCGGTGAACGATGACCTCCGGTAAAGGTCTTAAGGAATGAGAAACTTCCATCCAGGACCCATTGGTGGTCAGTACCCCCCGGTCGCCCTCTTGTCCTCCAGCCTCTCCATAAAAGGGAGTTCGATCGGTGATGACTTCTACCTCCTCGCCGGCAAGCCCGACTTCAGCTTCTCTGTCGCCCTTGAATATCCTGAGAAGTTTACCCTCTGCTTCCAGACGATCATACCCCACGAAATCGGTCTTCAAATTCTGGGCGGTTAGAGTTTTGTAAACTTCCTTTAACATCTCTTCTCCTGATCCTTTCCAGGATTCGCGGGCGCGCGCTCGCTGGGCCTCCATCGCCTCGGCAAAACCTTTTTGGTCGATGCCGAAACCTTCGTCGCGGGCGATCTCCTCGGTCAAATCGACGGGGAACCCATACGTATCATAGAGCTTGAAGATTAAATCCCCGGAAATGATTCTCTGCCCCCCTTGCCTGAGCTTCTGCTTCTCTTCCGCCCACAAGCGCAGGCCAACGTTCAGGGTTTCAGAAAAGCGCTCCTCCTCATTGGAGATGACCATCTTGACCATCTCGCGGGCGCTGACCAGTTCGGGATAGGCCTCCCGCATCAGCTCGATTATTTCATCGGTCAAACGAAACAGGAAAGGACCGTCTACTCCCAATTTCTTGCAGTGGCGCATCGCCCGGCGCATGATCCGGCGCAGAACATAACCCCTCCCCTCGTTAGAAGGAAGAACCCCCTCGCTGATCAGGAAAGTTGCCGCGCGGCTATGATCGGCAATGACCCGGAAGGAAACCCCTTGCGTTTCGCTGGGGATATACCTTCGCCCGCTCCATCTCTCGATGGCTTGGATGAGGCTCCCCAGTAAGTCCGTGTCGTAATTACTTTCCACTCCTTGGACGATGGCGGTGATGCGTTCCAGACCCATTCCCGTGTCAATGCTGGGTCTGGGAAGCGCGGTAATGCCTCCGTCAGGGTTTCGCTCAAACTGCATAAATACGAGATTCCAGAGTTCCAGGTAGCGATCACAATCACATCCCAGGGCGCACTCCGGGCGGCCGCATCCCACCCCTGGACCCTGGTCGATGACAATTTCCGAACAAGGTCCACAGGGTCCCGTGTCTCCCATCTGCCAAAAGTTATCTTTGGTGGGAAAGGCCCGGATTCTTTCTTCGGGTACAAAATGTTTCCATAGTTTTCTGGCCTCTTCATCCAGTCCAATGCCCAGGTCTTCATCGCCCTGATGGATCGTGATCCAGAGCTTCCCTGGGGGCAAGCGGAGAACTGCGGTGAGGAACTCCCAGGCCATGGCGATGGCGCCTTCTTTGAAATAATCGCCAAAAGAAAAGTTGCCCAACATTTCGAAGAAAGTATGGTGACGGGCCGTATAGCCGACATTTTCCAGGTCATTATGCTTGCCACCGGCCCGAACGCATTTTTGGGATGTGGCGGCGCGAGGAAAGGGAGGTTGTTCTTCACCAGTAAAATAATTCTTAAACTGGACCATGCCGGCATTGGTAAAAAGCAGGGTAGGGTCCTTCTGGGGAACCAAAGGGGAACTCCCCACGATGGTGTGTCCCTTGCTCTGGAAATACTCTAAAAATTTCTGGCGAGTTTCGCGGCCAGTGATCATTCTTCCTCTAAAGCCCCTGCTTCCTGAAAAGCCTCCCAAATATCCTCCCAGAGAAACCCGCGCTGGCGAAGGTAGTTGACCAGCTGCTTTTTCTCTTTGGGTAGAACCTGCCCGAGATTCCGGCCTTGCAATTTCATCCGCAAAACCTTCTGCAATCTTTCGCTAGCCGCCAAAGTTTCTTCTGCTTTTTCTATGGCCTCTTGAGCCAGATTTGCTGGAATCCCTCTTTGGAACAATTTTTGCCGGATGCGCTGGGGTCCGAGAAGTTTCTCCTCAGTTAAGGATAAAGCCAATCGCTGAGCGTAACGAAAATCATCCAGAATCCCGCGGGCTACCAAGTCCCGCAAGACCCTTTCAATTTCTTCAGCCCCAAACCCCTTCGCCTGCAGCTTGCTGCGTATCTCTTCCCGGCTGTGGTCGCGGATGGCCAGAAGGCGAAGGGCTGATTCTCCGGCACTTTCCGAAGACCTGGAGCGCTTTTTTCCCATATTCATGAACCATCGAGTGCAATAAGATGCTTAGCCCTCTTTCTTTTTTTTCGACAAGCCAAAGCGCTCCAAGATTTTTTCTTCAACAGCTTTGCATATTTCCGCATGTTCTTGCAGAAAGCTTTTCGCGTTCTCCCGGCCTTGGCCGATCCTTTCGCCCTCGAAGGAGAACCAGGCTCCGCTCTTCTCGACGATCTCGTTTTCCACCGCCAAATCCAAAATATCCCCTTCCCGGGAAATCCCTTCTCCATACATGATGTCGAACTCTACTTCTTTGAATGGAGGGGCGAGTTTGTTTTTTACCACCTTGACCCGCGTCCGGTTTCCCATGACATCCTGCCCATCCTTGATGGCCCCAATCCGCCGGATGTCCAAGCGGACGGAGGAATAAAACTTCAACGCGTTCCCTCCAGTGGTGGTTTCCGGGTTTCCCATGAATACGCCGATCCTCATGCGGATCTGGTTGACGAAGATGACGCAAGTATTTGATTTGCTGATCGTAGCAGTAAGCTTGCGCAGGGCCTGGGACATCAGGCGTGCCTGCAGGCCCATGTGCGCATCGCCCATTTCGCCTTCCAGTTCCGCTTTGGGGACCAGTGCGGCTACAGAGTCAATGGCCACTACATCAATGGCTCCGCTACGGACGAGCATCTCGGCGATTTCCAAAGCCTGTTCCCCAGTGTCTGGTTGGGAAATTAAAAGGTCGTCTGTTTTCACACCGAGCTTCCGGGCGTAGGCGACGTCTAAAGCATGCTCCGCGTCGATGAAGCCGGCGATGCCTCCCTTTTTCTGGGCTTCAGCGATAATGTGCAAAGCTAAGGTTGTCTTGCCCGATGCTTCCGAACCAAAGATTTCCACCACTCGCCCCCGGGGAACCCCCCCAACACCCAGGGCAATGTCTAAAGCCAAAGAACCGGTTGGAATCACTGGGATGTCCGGGATGACCGCATCCGTTCCCAGGCGCATAATGGCCCCTTTGCCGAACTGGCGCTCGATCTGGCTGACGGCCAGATCAATGGCTTTTTCTTTATGGGTTTCCGCTGGCATAATTCCCTCCTTTTCCCCCTCCTCCCTCTCTCTTCCTTCCCAGGAGTGGGGGGTTTATTCCTGATTCTCTCTCATGAGAAAGGCTCTCAGTTTCGTATGTACCGCCCCTGATGGCTTCAACTCGCTCTGGAAAAGATGAACTTCCTTAACCCGAAAAGACCCAATTTCTGCGTCTTTGTGCTTCTCCATTGCCTGGATCAATGGATTCATGCCTTTGGCAGAGCGAACCCGCCCCAGGGTCAAGTGTGGCTTGAAGGGCTTCGTCTCTGACAAGAAACCCACCTCCGCTGCTTTATTTTCGATGGCTTTTTGCAAGGACAAGACTTCCGGGCCTCCTCGATCCACCCCCAGCCAAAGAACACGCGGGTTGCGGCTTGAGGGAAAGCATCCCAAGCTAAATATCTTCATTTCAAAGGGGACCCAGGCCACAACAACAGGGGTAATGGCTAGGGTAAGTTTTTCAATGTCTTCCAGGCTAATCGAGCCGAGAAATTTCAGGGTCAGGTGAATACCCTCTGGGCGAACCCACTTGACATCGGCTTCTGTGCGCTTGAGCTCTCTTTGCAGCTCTCCCATCCTGGCCTGTAAAGTCTGCGGAACTTCGATGGCGATGAATGAGCGAATTCTCTCCATAAGGCAAGTGTTCAGCTATCAGCCATCCCCTTTCAGTTTGTTCTCCTTTTTCTTGACGGCGGATTGCTGACCGCAGAAAGCTGGTTTAAGAAATATCTTCGGACCCAATCAATAGCTGTGTGGGCGGTAATGATTTTGATCTGTTCTCGGTCTCCCCAGAATTGGTATTTCTTTGAAATGGTTCCTTTGGGACTGGAAAGGGCGATAAAAACCGTTCCCACTGGCTTCTCTTCTGAACCACCCCCCGGCCCGGCGATTCCCGTAACGCCCAGTCCTAAGGTTGATTGACTGATCTGGCGCACCCCTTCGGCCATTTTTTCAGCCACCGGGGCGCTGACCGCGCCGGCTGAAGCTAAGAGTTCTTCCGGAATTTGCAAAATTTCCACCTTGGCCCGGTTGCTATAAGCCACCACTGCGCGGTCGAAATAATCCGAGCTGCCGGCGATGTTGGTCAAACGATGGGCAATCAATCCCCCTGTGCAGGATTCGGCAACGGCCAAGGTTGCTCGATTAGACCGCAACAGATGCCCCACAATTTCCTCGAGCGTTTCCTGATCGGCCGCAAAGACTCGCCCCTCCAATTTTTCCCGGATGATTTTCTCTAAATCTTGTAAGTTCTTCTCGACATCCTGCAGAGATTTTCCGCTTACCGCAATTTTCACATGGTTTTCTGGGAAGCGGGGGAGGTAGGCTAAGGAGGTCGTGCGGTCTTGGGGGTTGATTTCTTTGAGGCGGTCGGCTATGGCAGATTCGGTGAAACCAAAGACTTTAAGGGTGCGCGATCCGTAGAATACCTTTTCTTGCCGCTCCTTCTCCAGCAAGGGAATTATACTTTCTTTCAGCAAGAAAATCAATTCTCGGGGAACCCCAGGGAGGAAAGCATAGATCTTCCCTTTATGGCGGAGGATAAACCCGGAAGCAGTTCCCAGGGGATTGGGGATGATTTCGGCTTGCTGAGGGAAAAGGGCCTGCTTCTCATTCGCCAGGGGCATCTCCGTTTCTCTCTGGGCAAAACGCTGCCGCAGGGTGTGGAGCACCTCCTGATTCATGATCAGCCTCCGGCCAAGAGCTTTGGCAGCAGAGCTGGCCGTGATATCATCCGCAGTCGGACCCAGACCGCCGCTTACGATGATGGCGTCAGCATGCTCTTGGGCCCGCCGGAGGGCATCTTCTATGCGCCCTTCGTTATCCCCGACGGTGGTAAGATAAGTCACTTCAAAACCCTTCTCTGTGAACGCGCTGGCCATGAACGCAGCGTTTGTATCGACCACTTCCCCGCTCGTCAATTCATTTCCCACAGTGATGATTTCGACCTTCACGAAACCCCTCAAATGGGCCCATCCACCACGGAGAACCCTGAAATTGCGTTCTTCCCATGTTTCGCGGGAGGCCCTGTGGTGAATACCTAACTCAAACCACCCCGATAATCCACTTATCCATCACAAAAAGAAGGTCTGGCTGCCAATAGCCAATGGCCTGAAGCAAAAAGTTGGAATACGTCCCCGCTACGGCATCATCGAGAACAACAGCCAACCCCCCTGGCATTCGCCGGCTGAAGAATTTGGCGGGCGGTGGTTTCATTATATCGAAAACCCGAAAGAAAAGGAATCCCCCGATGGCTGCGGTGACCGTTGGCGGCAGGAAGGTCATGGTGATCAGATACCCCACGACCTCGTCGATAACGATCGTCGGGCTATCCTTTCTGCCCAAAATAAATTCGGCCCGCTCTGAAGCCCACCAGGCCAGAAAAAAAGTCGCCGCCAAGCTCAAAAGGTAAATGGGAGGAGGAAAGGAAGAGAATAGAATATAGACGAAAATCCCGCCAAACGTTCCAGCAGTCCCTGGCGCCAACGGAAAATAACCGAAGTAGCCAGCTGAAGCCAGCCAGATTATAAAGCCTTTCAATTCCCGTTCCTTCTCGGCCTAAAGGGGTCAGTCCCCAATATGAAAATCTATGAAAACAGAATTCTATCTTCCCCTTCAGGATAAATACCCATAAAACAGAAAAAGTACCCTCTTTGGGTCGGGTTGTCAATAGAAGATAGCACGGAAAAGGCCATCTTTCTCTTCCAAGGGAGCAACTTTAATATTAACCTGGATGCAGAAAATTGGGGAAATCCTTTCAGTTTTTTTCCTTTGCTGACGATAATACTTTAATGAAAAAACTGAAAATCCTTGACAAAAGCTTTTGATTTCATCTATATTTTAATAAGTAAATCAATAATTTTGGAGGAGTTATGTCCGTCCGGTTGGGGGAACTTTTAGTAAGCAAAGGATTGATCACCTCCAAACAACTGGATGCCGCACTTCAAGAACAAAAAATCTCTGGGAACAAGCTGGGGACTTCCTTAGTAAAGCTCGGGTTCATTGCAGAAAAGAATCTCGTCTCCTTCTTGAGCAAACATTACGGTGTGCCAGCCATTGATTTAGCCGAAATTCAGGTTGACCCCGACACGATCAAGATGATCCCCGCCGATGTGGTCTATAAATATCAAATCCTCCCCATCAGACGGGTTGGCTCCACTTTGCGCGTGGCCATGTCCGATCCCTCCAACATTCTGGCCATCGATGATGTTAAATTCCTGACCAGCTGCCACGTTGAGGTTTTCGTCTCCACGGAAAGCGCCATCAAAGTGGCCATCGACAAATACTATGATCCCTCCACCACCATGGCCGAAATTATGAGCGGTCCGATGGGAGAAGAGGAGAGGATGGAGCTTCTGGAAGAGGCCGAAGAAGTTGACGTCAACGAGCTACAGCAAGCTTCGGAAGATGCTCCGGTGGTAAGACTTGTCAACATGATCCTCAACGAGGCCATCAAACGGAAGGCCAGCGACATCCACCTCGAACCATATGAAAAAGTTTTTCGCGTCCGTCTGCGGATGGACGGTGTGCTCTACGACTTCATGAAACCACCCATGAAGATGAAGAATGCCATCATCTCCCGGGCAAAGATCATGGCCAAACTAAACATCGCGGAACGCCGTCTGCCCCAGGATGGGCGTATCAAGATGAAATTAGGCCGAGATCGGGAGATGGATTTCAGGGTTTCCGTTCTGCCCACCCTATTCGGAGAGAAGGTTGTTTTGCGGCTCCTGGATAAATCGAACCTCCAGCTGGACATGACCAAGCTGGGTTTCGAAGAAAAACCTCTCCAAGAATTCAAAGAAGCCATCCATAAGCCCTATGGCATGGTTTTGGTCACCGGCCCAACGGGAAGCGGCAAAACCACCACCCTCTATTCGGCCCTCGCCGAACTAAACCAAATTAGCGAGAACATTTCCACAGCCGAGGACCCGGTGGAATTTAACCTGATGGGTATCAACCAGGTACAAATGCACGAAGAGATCGGCTTGAGTTTCGCCACGGCCTTACGATCTTTCCTGCGTCAAGACCCGGATATCATCATGGTGGGCGAGATTCGGGATTTCGAGACCGCGGAGATTGCCATCAAGGCCGCGCTCACCGGCCACCTCGTTCTGAGTACGCTGCATACCAATGATGCCCCCAGCACGATCAACCGTTTGTTGAACATGGGCATCGAGCCATTTCTCGTGGCCTCCTCGGTGAATTTGATCGCGGCTCAACGGCTGGCGCGAGTGATCTGCGAATCTTGCAAGCAGCCCATTCAAATCTCTCCGCAGATGCTTCTCAATCTGGGCATTCCTCCAGACGAAATCCAGGGATTCAGCTGCCATAAAGGTACCGGGTGCTCGGCCTGCAACAATACTGGTTATAAGGGAAGGCTGGCTTTATACGAGGTCCTGCCCGTGCGAGAAGAAATCCGGGAGCTGATCCTCCAAGGGGCTTCGGCCAGTGAGGTCAAAAAAGAAGCCATGCGCCTGGGCATGAAGACCTTGCGCCAGGCAGCCCTCACGAGACTCAAGGAAGGTATCACGACGGTCGAAGAAGTTTTGAAAGCCACAGTGGAAGACTAAAGGAAAATCATCAGGAAATTTGGAGGCGTGCGATGGATGTTTATGTTTGGGAGGGACGGTCCCGCAAAGGAACGATCGAAAGAGGGGAAATACAAGCAGCCAATGAAGCTGTTGTAAGGATGCAGCTTCGGCGGCAGCAGATCCAGGCCATCAAGATCGAGGCCAAGCCCAAGGATATCCTGAAAGGAATCCGTCTGGGAAGGCGAAAAAAGGTCAAGGAAAAAGAGATTGTGGTTTTCACGCGACAGTTTGCCACCATGATTGATGCGGGTCTGCCCTTGGTACAATGCCTGGAAATCCTTTCCAGCCAACAGGATAATGTCACCTTTAAAGAAATTCTTCTGAAAGTAAAAGGGGATGTGGAAGCTGGCTCCACTTTCGCGGATGCCCTGCGTAAACATCCTAATGTTTTCAATGACCTCTATTGCAACCTGGTGACGGCGGGAGAAACGGGAGGAATCCTGGATACGATTTTAAACCGTTTAGCCGCTTACATCGAGAAGGCTATGAACCTGAAGAAAAAAGTCAAGGGGGCAATGGTTTATCCTGCCGCAGTGATGGTTATTGCTCTGGTGGTGGTCAGTTGTCTCTTGCTCTTTGTGATTCCTGTCTTCCAGAAGATGTTCGCCGATATGGGAGGGACCCTGCCGGCCTTTACCCAATTGGTCATCAATGTGAGTAACTTCATGCGCCAGTATTTCTACCTCGTGGCGGCCTTTCTCATTGCGTTGTTCTTGGGTTTTAGCCGATACTACAAAACCGAGAAGGGTCGGGAAACTGTAGATGACTATCTCCTGAGGCTGCCGATTTTTGGCCCACTCATCAAGAAAGTAGCCATTGCCAAGTTCACCCGCACACTGGGCACAATGCTTTCCAGCGGTGTCCCCATCCTGGAAAGCTTGGAAATTGTCGCCAAGACTTCTGGAAACAAAACCATCGAAAAAGCCATCATGAAGACAAGGATGAGCATCGGAGAGGGCAAAACCATAGCCGAACCTTTGGGAGCCAGTGGAATTTTCCCCCCCATGGTCGTGCAGATGATTACTGTAGGTGAATCTACCGGTGCTTTGGACTCTATGCTGAATAAAATTGCCGACTTTTTCGATGACGAAGTGGATGCGGCTGTGGCCGCTTTGACCTCCTTGCTGGAACCTTTACTCATGGTCTTCCTCGGCGGGGCGATCGGAGCATTGGTTATAGCCATGTACCTCCCCATCTTCCAGATGGCCTCCATTCTGGGGGGCTAACCTACCTTCACCGGCAAGGTTTCAAAGGACTTCCGCATGATCGGCGGAGAGAATTATCTCCGGGCAGCTGCGGGAGGAATATTTTCGGCTATGGGAATCGACCAAATTGAGGAGTTGCTTTTTTGCCTATTTACTTAGACCATGCCGCTACTTCCTTCCCCAAGCCTGCGGCCGTCTGTCGCCAGATGAATGAAGTGATGCGCCGGATCGGCGCGAATCCTGGGCGCTCCGACCATAAATTAGCCCGGAAGGCCAACCAGATCATTGCCGAAGCCCGCCAGAAGATTGCTGAGCTCTTCGGCATTGCCGAAGCCCAGCGGGTCATCTTCACCTGCAATGCCACAGAGGCCATCAACTTGGGCCTCAAAGGGGTGCTATCTG
>JACRCA010000436.1 GCA_016234425.1 Deltaproteobacteria bacterium
CTGGTTAGATAATTCTCTACTTTATCCTTCACCATGGCCTGAGAAATGTCCGGGTATTGATTGGCAAACTCCCCACCAAATCCACAGCAAGAATCAGCCGCATTCAAAGGAACCAACTGCGCCCCTTTCACTGCCTTGATGAGTTTCTTGGGTTGCTCTGAAACCCCGAGGCCGCGAAGGAGGTGGCAGGATTCATGGTAGGCTACCTTTCCTTCAAAGGATGCCCCCACATCTTCTATTCTCAGCACATCCACCAGGTATTGGGAAAGTTCCAAAACACGGGGGGCAAGTTCTTCTGCTCGCCGGCGCCATTGCGGCTCATCGTCGAGAAGCTCCGGGTAGTGATATTTGACCATGCAGACACAAGAGCCGGAGGGACTGACCACTGTTTCATCATCGCCAAAAACTTCAATAAAATGTTTCGCCGCTTTGCGGGCTTCTTTTCGATAGCCGGCGTTGATGGCTGGCTGGCCGCAACAGGTTTGTTCTGGATGATAGATTGGGTTCAATCCCAACCGGCGAAACAAGGATACAGCTGCCTCGCCGATGTGGGGTAGGAAAAGATCTATCGCGCAGGGGATGAATAAGGATACATTTTTCATGAGGTTTCTCCTTTATGGGTCCTTCCCCTTTTCCTGCGGCAATTTCCTTCTCGTCTCTTGAAAAATATTTCGTTCTCCACTCAAGGTCATAGAGTCAGCACTTACAACTGGTTCCGTTATCACGGCGGAGGGATGAAGAAAGTATGGTTTTTTAAAAAAGAGCGGGAAAAAAGCAAAAAGATCTGCCTAATTTTTAAAGCAGGCCGCATAGTGGCCCCTTCCCATGTCCTTGAGCTCAGGCTCTAATTCAGAACAAAGCGCCTTATTTTGCGGGCATCTCTTCTGCAGCCGACAGCCGCGGGGGGGGTTGATCGGACTGATGATTTCGCCTTTCATGGCGTATTGCTCCCGTTCTTTCCGATCTTCAAACCGGGAACTGATCAAGGCCTTGGTATACGGATGAAGAGGGAACCCGAAGATCTCCTCGGTGGGAGCAAATTCCACAATTTTCCCCGCATACATCACCGCCACTTCGTTACTGATGTGCTCCACAACGCTGAGGTCATGGGAAATAAACAGATAGGTTAACCCCAGGTCATCCTGCAGCTTGCGGAAAAGATTGAGGGTCTGCGCCTGGATGGATACGTCCAGGGCTGAGACCGGCTCATCGCAAATGACCAGGTCAGGATTGAGCGCTATAGCCCGAGCAATGGCCAGTCGCTGGCGTTGACCTCCGCTGAATTCGTGGGGATAGCGATCGATGTGTTCTTCCCCCATTCCCACCATTTGCAGTAACTCCAGGACCCTCTGGCGTTTTTCCTTCCCATGGATCCGATCATGAATCTCCAGGGGCATGCCGATGATCGTTTCTATTTTTTTCCTGGGGTTCAAGGAAGTAAAAGGGTCTTGAAAAATCACCTGAATATGCCTTCTCATCTTGCGCATTTCTTCGCCTTTTAAAGCAAAGAGGTCAATTTCCTTGAAGTACACCCTCCCAAAGCTATGTTCGATCAGTCTGGTAATGAGGCGAGCGACCGTGGATTTCCCGCATCCGCTCTCCCCGACCAGACCCAAGGTTTTGCCTTTCTCAATCTGGAAGCTGACATGGTCCACAGCCTTCAAGACCCTGGCTCCAAAAAAGAGCCTGGAGACAAAACTTTTGGTCAGGTCAAAGTATTTCCCGATGTCATCAATTCTTACCAGGATTTCTTTCGATTCCATCGCCCTTTCTATTCTAACCGCAGGCGGCCGACTCGTAGATTTTTTTAAGAAAATAAATGGCAAGCGACCCAGTGCCCGGGTTCAACTTCTATTAAAACTGGCTTTTCCTGGCTGCAAATCTCCCTGACCTCGGAACATCGGGGATGGAATTTGCAACCCGGAGGAGGGGGAAGCAGACTACAGACCATGCCTTTGATGGGATCTAAGAATTTCTTTTTCTCTCTCCGGTTGGGGATGGATTTCAACAATCCCTGGGTATAAGGGTGCAAAGGCCTCTGGAATAGATCGGTTGTGCTGGTACGCTCGACCATGTTCGAAGCATACATAACCGCCACTTCTTTGCAGATCTGTCCAATAACAAAGAGGTCGTGGGTAATGTAGATCAAGGACATCTTAAATTTATCCATTATATCGATCAGCAAATCTAAGAACTGTGCCTGAATCGTGACATCCAGGGCCGTGGTAGGCTCATCGGCGATCAACAGGGAAGGGTTACAGGAAAGGGCCATGGCGATCATGACCCTTTGGCGCATCCCCCCGCTGAATTCATGGGGATAACTTTTCAGTCGCTCTTGCGGCGATGGGATACTTACCAGGTCCAACATTTCGATTGCTTTTTCCCGGGCCTCTTTTTTGTTAAGTTTTTGGTGGAGCCTAATGGTTTCGCAGATCTGTCTTTCGATGGTCAGGGAGGGATTCAAGGAGGTCATGGGTTCCTGGAAGATCATGGAAATCTTTCTTCCTCTAATTTGAGTTCTCATCTCCGCCAGCGGCTTGGATAAAAGATTCTCGCCCTCAAAAAGAATTTCCCCTGTCGTTCGTGCCGGAGGCGAAGGGTTAAGCCGGAGGATCGAAAGAGCGGTGACGCTTTTGCCGCAACCAGATTCCCCGACGAGTCCGAAGGTTTTTCCCTTTCTCAAGTTGAAAAAGATATGATCCACCGCTGTTAAGGTTCCCTTCTTCAAGATGAAGTCAGTGACCAGGTTGCGCACGCTCAGCAAGATATCATCCATCATGTCGATCCTTCATTCTTCTCGTTTATTTCTCTGCCAGTCGTGGATCCAGGATATCCCTTAGTCCGTCTCCAAAGAGATTGAAACCTAAAACGGTGATCGAGATGGATAGGCCTGGGATGATCGCCATAAGTGGATCACTTTCCATAAACAATCTGGCCTCATTCAACATCGAGCCCCAGCTCGGATTTGGGGGGGCAATCCCCAGCCCGAGAAAACTTAAGGCCGCCTCCGTCAGGATGGCATAAGCAATGAAAACGGTGGCCTGCACAATCAGAGGAGATAAAGTGTTCGGAAGGATTTGCCGAAAGAGAATGGAGAGATTCCATTCCCCAATCATCTTGGCCGCCTCGACATATTCTTTTTCTCTCTCTGCCAGGACCGAGCCACGAGTGACCCGGGCGAAGCGGGGGATATAAACAATCCCGATGGCGATCATGGTATTAAACAGCGAGCTGCCCAAAATGGCAACGACTACAAGGGCCAAGAGAATGGGAGGAAAAGCAAGAAACGCGTCCATGACCCGCATGATCACCTCATCCACCCGGCCCCGGTAATATCCGGCTACCGCCCCGATGGGCATTCCAAAAAAGATTCCGATCCCAACGGCGATGATCCCAACCAACAGGGCGACCCTGGCTCCATTTACAATCCGGGCCCATACATCCCGGCCAAAATGATCCGTGCCCAGGAGATGTTCGAGATCTGGTTTTTGCAGCCGGTTAGAGATATTCTGCTGCAGGGGATCGTGGATCTGGATCAAAGGGGCCAGCAGGGCAATCGCGAACACGACGATGACGATGAGGATGCCCAGAAAGGCCAATCGGCTTTTTCTAAAATCCCTAAATCGGTCCTGAAAACGGGCCACTCGCTTACCCCAGTTGAATCTCAGGGAAAGCCCCGCAAGCGTGTTGGAAACGTTGTTCAAAACCCTCATTCCATCCAGCCCCCGTCGTATTCAGGCATGAGCGGCAGGGAAGGCCTCTATTCCAGGCCCACTCTGGGGTTCAAGATCGTATAAATAAAATCAACAAGATAATTCACAATGACGAATGAGCAAGAAATGAAAAGAACAGCAGCCTGAACAACCAGGTAATCGCGGGTTAAAATTCCTTCTACCAGAAGCTGGCCAACTCCGGGCCAACTAAAGACCATTTCTATAACAACAGTACCGCCTAAGATGGTTCCAAACTGCAAGCCCACAATGGTCACCGTGGGAATCAGGGCGTTCTTCAAGGTATGGAGGATGATGACAGTTCTTTCAGGTAATCCCTTGGCCCGAGCTGTCCTCACATAATCTTGGCCCAATTCATCCAGCATGCTTGACCGGGTCATTCGGGTTACCACTCCCGCCATGCGTAGGCCCAGGGCAATGGATGGCAAGATTAAAAATTTTAGAGATCCGAAGAAGTTTTCCAAGGGGCTTAAGTAACCCATGGAAGGGAGCCAACGCAGCCATAAAGAGAAGGCCAAAATCAGCATGATCCCAAACCAAAATTCCGGGAGGGAAATTCCCAGCAAAGCAAAAGTCATCGCGGCATAGTCGGCAGGCTTCTGTCTTTTCACAGCGGAAATGATCCCCGCGGGGAGAGCGACGAGGATGGAAACAATCATGGCGGCAAATGCTAACATTAGAGTAGCGGGAAACCTGTTGAGGATTAAGGTAAATACCTCTTCCTGGGAATAAACAGACTTTCCAAAATGCCCATGGAGCGCCCGCCATAACCATATTCCATATTGCACCGGCAGAGGTTTATCCAAACCAAATTCCTTCATCAAAGTGGCCCGGACAACGGGATCCTCCGCCCCTCCTTCTCCGCCCAAGATGATGTCGGCTGGATTTCCAGGTAGCAAATGGACCATCGCAAAGACAAAAATTGTCAATAAAAAAATCACCGGGATAAGATAGACGAGCCTTTTCATCAGGTAAATGATCACTCTCATGGCCTAAACCCTCGAATTGGCAGGATCTCTAAAAATAAAAAATGCCACTCGAAAACGAGTGTTATCCCAATCTTCAAAGAATGGCCACGGCTCGGGTCCACGCTCCGGAACAGTTTTCCAGCTTAACGGGGAACATGGCAACCTTAAAGCCGAAAGGTCGAGGAAGCTCCTTCAGGTTATAAAGTTTTTCCACGTGGCAATTCTCCTTGAGGATTCCACCCTTATGCACGGGAAAGTAGGCAGCCTTGTCCCCGGTTTTAAGTTTCTGGGACATGACGTCAATCGATATATCCATAGTGAAGGAATCAGTCCCCATCATGATGATCTCCTTATCAAACAACCAGAGGAGGGCTTCGCCACTCAGCCCGCTCGCCACTTCGTTAAAATTGGGATCATTATAAAAGTGATCCTCAGCCCCCGTACGGATCAGGACGATATCTCTTGGCTTAAGATCATAACCAATTCGGTCAAGCTCCTTCATCAGATCGAGGGCTGTAATGGGGTCATTGGCCTTCTTATGGGAAAAGTCTAGCAGCACCCCATCTCCATAACACCATTCGAGAGGAACCTGGTCGATGGTCTTGGCTGGCTTTCCCTCCACCACTCGACCAAAATGCCAGGGGGCATCCACATGCGTGCCGGCGTGGCTAGAACAGGAGACTTCATCGTTGGCATAGAGATCCGAAGTTGGAAGCAATTTGAGGCTGATGCCATACCTTTTGGCAAATCTCCTTGCTGCCTCCTCATGGGTAATATGATCGATGGTAATATCATACCTCTCCATGCTCTGAGACATGATGGGAACGCTGAGGTCCAGGAGCTCGGGCATTTTTGTAAGAATTCCTTCGCCTTCGATGGCTACCGCCCGAGTCCAGCCTCCAGCTCCGTCTTCAATTTTTATTGGAAACATGGCAACCTTGAACCCGAAGGAATTGGGTAGGGTTTTTAAATTGGCAAGCTTCTCGGCATGGATGTATTCCCTTTCCCGCCCCGCATAATGAACAGGGAAAAAGGCGTTCCTGTTGCTCTTCTTCAATTCCTCAACCATCTTGGGGATCGGAATATCCAGGGTGAAGGCGTCGGTTCCGATCAGTTTGATCCCCTGGTCCAGCAGCCACATGAGCGATTCCTTGACCAGGCCCGAGGCCATTTCCGCAAACCTGGGGTCGTCTTCATAATCTTCTGCCCCTGTCCGAATCATGACGATGTCCATCGGCTTCAGGGTGTAGCCAATCCGCCGGAGTTCTTTTTTAATATCCTCCATTAAGATCGCTTCCCCCGGCTTTTTCGATTGGCTGAAATCTAAGAGGACCCCGTTCCCATAGCACCATTCAAGGGGAACCTGATCGATCTTCTTTGCCGGCTGGCCAGCTGTTGTCGGTCCAAAATGCCAGGGAGCATCCACGTGGGTGCCAGCATGGCTCAAGGTTATTATGTGATCATTAGCTCCGAAGGGCTGCACCTGGTCGGTTCGTAGGCCAAGAATTTTCGCCCGTCTTCTTTGGCTTTCGCCATGGCTTAAGTGGGTGATTTTCACCTCATTCGGCTCCATGCTGAAATTTTGCATGGTGTAACTTAAATCTCTTACTTTAACCACTTTCTATACCTCCAGATCGAAATTTACAAAGTTTCCTTTCCTACCCCAATTATCAGCAATCGGAAGGAGACTCGTTAAATCGCAGCGACCAACCGAAAAAACGACGGACTTCAGCGGACAACCAGCTCTCTTGTATGGGGATATAACTTCTCACATCCGTCTCTCTTTACCAGTAAAGTATATTCCACCTGAAACCCTCCCAGGCCCAATTCTCCATAGGGCACTTCGATGCTGATCACCATCCCTTCCTCCACAGGGAGGTCGTAGGTGCCCGGAAGAAAAGGACTGGTGGCCTTCATCGGTTTGGTAAAAATAGGATAATCTCTGGCCTCGATGCCAATCCCATGGCCGCAGAAGTGAGCAAGCTTCGTGTAATTTTTGAGCCCTGCCTTCTCTACCGCCTTGGCTTCCTCCTCAAAAAGCTTGGAAGGAATTGCCCGTGGACGGAGGAGCTCCATCGCCTTTTCCATTCCGGCCTCAATGGCCCGATAGCAGGCCTTTTGCCTTTGGGTGGGGGTTCCCAAAACGGCGCAGCCTCCGGCATCCGAGTGATACTTGTGGTAAATGCTTCCGCCATCGTACCGGAACATGTCCCCTTTCTTCAGACGATACTGGGACCGGGGATGATGGTGGCCGTAAGACATGATGGTCATGGAGGATTGGGTCCCACAGGCCGTGTTCCAAAATTCAAAAACGGCTCCCTCTTTGGCGGTTTGCTCCAGGAAATGCTGGGTCAGTTCCTCTTCGGAAACGCCTTCGTCCACCCGATTGAGGACCGACTGCACCACCCTTTCGTTTAGAAGCCCGGCGGTTTTGATCCGCTCCAGTTCCTCGGGAGTTTTGACCATACGAATGACCCGGAAGAGCTCGAAGGCATCCAGGATCTGAGCATGGGGGAGCCCATCGACCATCTGCTCGCGGGTCGCGGGATAGACATTCTTTTCATCCAACCCAATCCTTCCCCTGTCCAACCCTTTTTGTTTCAACGCCTTGACAATGGCTTCCCCGGCGGTGGGGGCAGCTTTCGCATGATCATCCAAAAATTGTTTGTATTTCGCTTCCCCTTCGCTCAAGGTTCCTTCCGGGTTAACGTTGTAAAAAGGATTGCCGAAGGTGTAAACCTCTGGCATCCAGGATGGGTATCTCGCTGCCCAGGCAATATCGCCCTTGGAGATAATCAAGGCTGGGGCAATGTCCGCCCTCTTGGGAAAAAGAGCAAAACTTTCGACATTCAGAAAACGGTACATATAGGGAAGGTGGCTTTGAAAATCAGCCAGGTAACTCACGTTTTCCGGGTGGGAGGCGATAAGGACATCCAGGTTAAAATCTTCCATTTTCTGCAGCATTCTTTCTTTATTCACCAGCATCAGAGGTCTCCTTTCCATAATTCCAATTCTTCACTTTTCCCCAAACCATTCAGGGACATTCAACTGAACTTTACTTATCGAACCAAACCTTCTTCAATCCACCGCCGTAATAACCAAACCAGGTAGCTGCACCCCCTTCAAGCCCTTTTACGTAATCCCTAAAGACGAGGAGTATTTTTGCTTTGGCCAGGTACACAATGGGAAGCTCTTCCTTTGCAATTTCAACAATCTTCCGATAAATCGGCACACGATCCTCCCATTTCCAGGTTGTCCGCCCCTTTTCCAGCAAGGCATCTACTTCTTTATTGCTATATCTTGAAAAATTATTTTTATCTATTTCGCTTGAATGGAGGCGCGGGTAGTAGGCATCGTCCGGGTCAAGCCTCTCGCTATCCCCTCTTACCGAAATAGAATAATCCCCATCCCTCATCTGTTTAAACCAAGCTGCTCTATCGATCACCTTCATCGTCGCTTCAATGCCGATCTTATAAATTTGCCCTATGACATATTCGCAATTGGCTATGTCATGGGTAGCGCCCGAAGGTTCAAGGAATTCTGTTTTCAATCCATGGGGATACCCGCCCTCGGCCAGGAGCTGTTTGGCTTTGGACAGATTCATCTCTCTATCCTTGACAGAGATATACATTCGAGAACCGTTCATAAAAGGCTGATGGTTAAGAGGCTCTGCCAGACCCCAATGGACAGCCTTAATAAGCTCCTTTTTGTCAATGGTATAAGCAAGCGCTTGACGCACCTTCTGGTTATTAAAAGGGGGTTTACTGACATTAAAGTATATCCACTGAGTCCCAATAGGCGGGGGCACTATGATCGCTATCCCCGGTATGGGATTCTTTATGACCTCAAGAGCCATTTTCTTTGGGGGATCTACGGTGTAATCTACATCACCAGCCCGAACAGCAACCCAGCGAACGGCCGGATCAACAATTTTTTTCGAATAGATGCTGTCTAAATACGGAAGGCGATCGCCCGTCTTTTCATCAACCTCCCAATATTGATCAAATCTGGCCAATTCGATGGTTTCATTAAGAACGATGGATTTGAAAGCAAAAGGCCCTGTCCCCGGCGCCGGTTTCGTCGCCGTCGGTTCCCACCCAGCCGGGATAATGGGGCAGTTCTGGATGGTCAGGGTGGTTAAAAAGGGGCCGAAGGGCTCTTTCAGCCTGATCTTGAGATGATATTTGTCAATGATATTGACCGAATCTATCCATTGGAAGGAAAATGCTTTCTTCGATCGGGTGGCCGGATTCATCACCCGTTCAATCGAGTACTTCACGTCGCCACTGTCCAGTTCCTTTCCGTGATGGAATTTCACTCCCTCCCTCAAAGGAAAGGTGTAATCTCTTCCATCCGCGGAGATCTCCCAGGATTTGGCCAGATCGGGATACATCATCACCTCAGGTGATGGACCCATGATGGTAAGGGCGTTATAAAGCAAACAATAAATAAACATGTCAAAGGTTTCTTGATTCCGGTGAGCATCAAGCCCTGTGTTACCGTAGCGTTCCCCTATACGTAATCTGCCTCCATATTTTGGCTTTTTTTCTGCCCCATGGCCCAATTCGGGAAGGCTAGCGAAGGTCATC
>JACRCA010000437.1 GCA_016234425.1 Deltaproteobacteria bacterium
AGTATGCCCCGATGAGGAATGGATGATTCGCCGCAAATCTTCCAAGGAGGCATAGAGAAATTCGGATTGCAGGCCAACAATCCCCTGATGATGGTCAGTCCCTGCAAGCCTGCGTAGAGCCTCTTTTGGCCGAACCTGGATGGGAATCCCTTTTTCTCGGGCCAGTTGTCGTAGGGTCCGGACAGGAGAGCCCCCTCTACCTTCGGCAATGAGGACCTTATGCAAAATTTGCCGCTCAGCCCTCAAGGCCTCGAGAACAGGATTAATTCCGTAGATGACTTCATAAGCCATAGTGAATGAAACTAATCGTAAGGCGTTAGACGTTAGGGGTGAGGGGTAAGCTAAAAAAGATAAAAATTCTTTAACTTGAAACTTTAAACTTGTAACCCGCAACTATTCTTAGGCCCACCTTTTTCTCCTTGTCGATATCCGCAGCTGAAAAACTTTCACTAAAATCAGGCCGGCAACGAAACCCCCAATGTGGGCAAACCAGGCGACACCTCCCTCTCTCGCTCCTCCCACTCCGAGAAGTTGAACGAAGAACCAGAGCCCCAGGATAATCACAGCAGGCAAGCGGATAATCCTTATGAAGATGAAAATAAAAACCAAGGTGAGAACCCGGGCACCCGGGAATAGGAGCAGATAGCCGCCTAAAATTCCGGCGATAGCCCCGCTGGCGCCAATCATGGGAAGCGTGGAGTTCGGGTCGGAAAAAATCTGGGCCAGGCCCGCAAAAAGGCCACCCACCAGGTAAAAGAGGAAAAAACGAAAATGGCCAAGGGTATCTTCGATATTGTTCCCGAAGATCCATAAATAAAGCATGTTCCCCAAGATGTGCAGAAAGCCGCCGTGGAGGAACATCGAGGAGAAGAGGGTCAGGGGAAGGGGGATCAAAGGAGCAACATGGAGAACTACCCCATGGGTGATTTGGTAGGGAATGGCTCCCCATTGAAAAATGAAATGCTGGCTTTGAGCGAAATCCAAGGTAATCTGGTGAAAAAAAATAAAACCATTGGTTAAAATGAGCCCAATGGTCACCAGGGGGAAGGAAGAAGTCGGATTCTCATCTTTTAAGGGAAGGAGCAAGAGCTGGTTCCTCTATTAATGGCTGCTGCCTTATGGTTTGAATTTAAGGCCCCTGGAGGGAGGTTGTCAAGGAAATTTATTGAGACTTATAAAAAAAGGGCAATGATTAAGAAGGCTTTAACGGAACAGTTTCTGGGCTTCGGGGGTATATTTTCCTTCCGAGCCGTAGACGAAAAAGGGGGCAAGAACCTTTACCTGAGCATGGCCTTCCTTGAGAGCTTCCACCATAAAAAGGCGCGCCTCTTCTCTCATATGGGAATGGACAAATTGCAGGCGCTTGGGCTCCAGGTGAAACCTGCGCATTTCCTGGAGCAAATCTATAGCGCGGGATGCCGGGTAAATCATGATCAGACGTCCCTTTTCTTTCAATAGATAATAGGCGCAATGGAGGACATCTTCTAAAGTGGCTTTGATCTCATGACGGGCCAGGGCCTTCTCTATCTGGGGATTAATTCGGCCAGCTCCCACCTTCCGATACGGTGGGTTGCTTATTGCCAGATCAAATGTCTCCTTCCATTTATTTCCTTCCAGGTTTTTCAGGTCTTTCTCCAAGACCTGAATCCGGTTAGAGAGCCGATTCAGAGCAGCATTGCGCCTGGCCAGGTTGGCCAGCGACGGCTGAATTTCCACGCCGATAACCCGTTCAGCCTTTTTCCGAAAAATTAGGATCAGCGGAATGATGCCGCAGCCCGTTCCCAGGTCAATGATTCGGTCTGCGGAGCGTGGCTCGGCAAAGTGGGCCAAGAGAAGGGCGTCGATGGAAAACCGGTAACCATCTTTTCTCTGAAGGATTTTGAGACGGCCTTCGAAGAGCGTGTCGAGGGTTTCTTCCCTCTCATCCCACAGCAATTCCCTCATCGGGCTCCAGAGGATTGATCACCAAGCCACTGAGTAACTTGGGGTAGAAAAAAGTAGACTTCGAAGGCATGGTCTCCCCGGCCAAGGCCACGTCCCTGACCTGATAAACTTTCGTAGGGTTGAGGAAAAAAGCCATTTGTACCTGGCTCGAGCGCACCGCCAGAGCTGCCTCCTTTGGGTCCTTGAAATAGACAACATTTTTTCCTGCGGCCAGCTCCGCGGGGCCGATTTTCAGAAGCTTTTGGAAGATGAGGATATGGAGGAGGTTTACATCCAAAGCCTTCAAAGTAGGTGCGAGCATGGGGGCAGCCTCATCCAGGGCCCGGTCACTTTTCAAAGTGAGAAGATCATATTGATCCCTCTCGCGGAGAACCATGCCCAGGGCTCGCCCTTTGTCAGACCGGGAGGCGAGTTCCCTCAAAAAACGTTCCCTGACGACCTCTTCGTTCTTGGGCTCGAAAGGGAACGAGGCGATGGAAAAATTGGCGCTGAGCTGTCCCAAAAAGGAAGCGGTGTTAAAGTCTTTCAAGTCGTTGACGACACGATGAGTGGGAAGAATCAGCAGGCCTTTATCCTCCACAGCCGCCAAATACATCATGGTAAAATGATGGGTCTCTCTTCCCGTCTCTCTGGGGAAGCGGCTGCGTTGTCTCTCCCGGTAAGCCAGGGCAGTTTCATAGCGGTGATGGCCGTCAGCGATGAAAACCTTTTTCGGCCGCATAATCTCTGTCACTCGGCTAATGATTTGGGAACCGCTGACCTTCCATAGAAGATGCCGAACTCCATCTTCGTCCCTAATGTCGCAGGAAGGGCCCTCCGGGGAGGAGAAGACCTTTTGGTAAATGGGTTTCATGGCCCCTTCTTCATCCGAGTACAGAGAGAAAATCTGGCTGAAATTCGCGCAGCAGGCCTCCATCAGAGCCAGGCGGTCCGCTTTGGGTTTGGCTTGGGTTTTCTCATGGGGCAAGACTACTCCAGCACCGAACTCTTCCAAACGGATCAGGCCGATGAACCCCTGCCGAATTTTCCTTGGCGGCGCCGAAACACCACCCCCAAGGTGGCCAGGGGGTAGGTCAAATTCCTCCTTTAGAAAATAAAAATATGGGGTTTGGGCCCGAACGAGGACCCCTTCCTTCAGCCAAGCTCGATAATGGGCTGCCGAGCGAGTGTACCGATTGTCCTGCGGATTGTCCGCGGGTGTCTCCTTGTTCAGGATCAGCCGGATGACATTATGGGGGTGTCGTTGATAGAAGGCCTCTTGAGCCTCTGGGGAAATGACGTCATAGGGAGGCGCAACGACCTGGCGAAGATCGCCAATCTTTTGCGGATCATAGCTAATGCCGCGGAAAGGAAGGGTCAAGGCCATTTGAATTTTTTCCATTTCCTTCGAGATTAAAAAACCTATATAGCACAAAGGAGTGCTCAAAACAAGACGTTGGGAGATAATTGACAAAAACACTTAAGTATAATATTTTAAAATTGTATTTTTTTAAGGAGGTGGGCCGTGATTTCTAAAAAAATCGTCCTGCACTTTTCCAAGGAAATCTGGAACAAGCCCATCGTTTACAGGTTAGTCAAGGATTTTAACCTGAGCTTTAACATTCTCAAAGCCAGTGTTCTGCCGCGGCAGGAAAGTTTTATGGTTCTGGAGTTGAGCGGGCCGAAGATGGATTTCAAAAGAGGCCTGGAATATCTGGCCGAGGTCGGTGTGGTCGTCGAACCCATCGAAAAGGATATCGTCCGAGATGACCACAAATGCATCCACTGCGGTGCCTGCACGGCTGTTTGCCCCACCGGTTCCCTATACATCAACCGTAAAACCATGGAAGTTCTCTTCGACTCTGCCAAGTGCAGCGCCTGTGAACTTTGCATCAAGGCCTGCCCCCCCCGTGCTATGGAATCTCACTTTGTTTAAAACTCGAGAGCCTCTATTCGGCATTGAACCTTCAGAAGATAAACCGAAAATTTAAAGAGGAGCAAGCCATGCGGCGTGTCTACCTGGATCATAATGCCACGACCCCGGTTCATTCAGAAGTGTTAGAGGCCATGATGCCCTTCTTCCAGGACCAGTTCGGGAACGCCTCCAGCATCCATTGGGCCGGGCGAGAAGTGAAGAAATACGTGGATGAGGCCCGGGAGAATGTGGCCGCCCTGTTGAACGCCGGCCCCAATGAGATCATTTTTACTGGAGGGGGCACGGAGAGTGATAACATGGCCATCAAAGGCGTATCCTTCGCAGCTCGGGAGAAAGGCCAACACATCATCACTACCCAGGTGGAGCATCACGCCGTCCTGCATACCTGCCAGTTTTTGGAAAAAATGGGCTATGAAATTACCTATCTCCCTGTGGACAGCGAGGGACTGATTGACCTTACAGAACTTCGCCGTTCGATCAAGGACCAGACCATCCTGATTACCATCATGTTCGCCAATAACGAGACTGGCACGATTTTCCCGGTGCAGAAGATCGGTGAGATGGCCCGGGAAAAGGGGGTAATTTTCCATACAGATGCCATTCAAGCTGCGGGCAAGGTTCCCATCGATCTGAAACAATTGCCCGTAGACATTCTCTCCCTCTCTGGACATAAGCTTTACGCTCCCAAGGGCATCGGAGCCCAGTATATCCGCTCGGGCACCCCTATGACCTCCCTGATCCATGGAGGCGCTCAGGAACGCAACCGCCGGGCCGGAACCGAGAATGTTCCTTACATTGTCGGACTGGGGAAGGCCAATGAGATCGCCCGGCGCGATTTCCAGAAACGCCATGACCACCTTTTGGCTCTGCGGGACCGACTCCATCAGGGAATCATCCACCGCATTCCTCACGTAAAGCTAAACGGCCATCCGACCGAGCGGTTGCCCAACACTGTGAACATGAGCTTCCTTTACATCGAGGGTGAATCCTTGCTTTTGAATTTGGACTTAGAAGGCATTGCGGTATCCTCTGGCTCAGCCTGTACTTCTGGTTCTCTCGAACCCTCCCATGTACTCTTGGCCATGGCAATACCCCCAGAGATCGCCCAGAGCGCCATTCGCTTCAGCCTGGGGTGGTCAAATACGCTGGAGGAGGTGGATTACACGGTGGAGGTGCTTCCCGGGATTGTGCAGCGACTCCGCGATATGTCTCCGCTGTATCAAAAGAGAGTTGCCATGGCGCCATAATATGAAAGTGGGGTGGAATCGATGTTCCTTGGAGGAAAAGGCCGCGTGGCTGTGGCGATGAGCGGCGGAGTGGATAGTTCCACAGCTGCCGCCCTCCTCAAAGATGAGGGATACGAGGTCATTGGCCTGACTATGCACCTCTGGGACCAAACTCAGGATGGCCGAGGAAAATTTGGCCGCTGTTGTTCCCCGGAAGATATCCACGATGCTCGCCGCGTGGCCGATCAAATAGGAATCCCCCATTATGTGATCAACCTGAAAAAGGCTTTTGCAGAAGAAGTGGTGGATTACTTCGTCGCAGAATATCTAAAAGGACGAACCCCCAACCCCTGCGTGCTATGCAATGAAAAGATCAAGTTTGACCTCCTGCTCAGGAAGGCTGAGGAGCTGGGAGCCAAAGCTCTGGCCACCGGCCATTATGCCCGGATTGAACTTTGCCCGGCGAATAAAAAACCGCGTAGATATCTGCTCCGCCGGGGGAAAGATCGAAATAAGGATCAATCCTATTTCCTTTTTTCCATGACCCAGGAGCAAATGAGCAAAGTGCTCTTTCCTTTAGGGGAAAAATCTAAAGCCGAAGTCCGGCAGCAGGCCTCAAAGCTCGGGCTGCGAGTGGCTAAGAAAGCGGAGAGCCAGGAAATTTGTTTCGTCCTGGATGACGACTACAGGGGGTTTGTGGAAAAAAGGAAGGGAAGAGAAATTTCCCGGCCAGGGGAAATCGTCAATCGGGAGGGAAAGGTCTTGGGTTTTCACCGCGGTCTTTATTCTTACACCGTCGGGCAGCGCCGCGGTTTGGGCATCGCCGCCCCCCATCCTTATTATGTCCTGGCCTTGGACGCCGAGAGAAACCGCGTGGTGGCAGGAAAGAAAGAAGAACTTATAGCCCATGGTCTGGTCGCTTCCGGCGTCAACTGGATTTCTTTTCCCAGGCTGGAAGGCGAAGTGGAAGCCCTCGTGCAAATTCGTTACCGGCACCCTGGAACGCCAGCCATTCTCTCTCCTTTGGATAAGGAAAGAGTAAAGGTGGATTTCAAAATTCCGCTGAAGTCTGTAACCCCGGGGCAAGCTGCGGTTTTCTATCTAGGGGATGAGGTTTTGGGTGGAGGATGGATCGAAAGAGCTTTCTGAAGATCGCCATGGCCACTTTGGGGTGCAAGACCAACCAGAGCGATGCGGCCTCGCTTAAGGCCGAGCTCGTTGCTCAAGGACATGAGATCGTCTCTTTCTATGAGGCCGCAGATGTTTACCTCATCCAGACCTGCACCGTGACTCAGAAGACAGATTATCAATCCCGCCAGCTCATCCGGCGAGCCACTACTAAGAACCCCCAGGCGCAAATCATTGTCACAGGCTGCTACGCCCAGGTTTCCCCGGAGTCCCTCAAGGCCATCGCTGGCGTTGACTATGTTGTGGGTGTCAGCGAACGGGAAAAGATTCCCGGAATCGTAGTCGCGAGAAAAAAATTCCAGGAAGCATGCGTCTTCTCTTCCCCCATGGAAAATGGGAGGCGTTTTGAAGATGAAAGACTTCCCCTATTTTCCGGACGCACCCGGGCTTATCTCAAAGTCCAGGATGGATGCAACTCCTTCTGTTCCTATTGCATCGTCCCCTATGCCCGCGGAAGGAATCGCAGCCTTCCCCTGGAGCAAGCTCTCTGGAAAGCTCGCGAGCTGTCCGCGATGGGATTCAAAGAAATCGTCCTCACTGGAATTCATCTGGGGACTTATGGAGAAGATCTGGCTCCCCCCCTTTCTCTGTTAGATTTGCTACAGGCGCTGGAACATGAAAGTCAAGATATTCGGCTGCGTCTGAGCTCCATCGAGCCGGGAGAGTTTTCCCTTTCCCTGATCGAGTTCTTGTCAGCATCGCGAAAAATTTGCCCCCACCTGCATATCCCTTTGCAGGGCGGGGATGACGGAATCCTGCGGAGAATGAACCGGAACTACTCCGCGGCCTTCTTCGAAGATTTGGTAAAGCGCCTCGCCCAGGCCATTCCAGGCGTGGCCATCGGCGTGGATGTGATCGGAGGCTTCCCTGGTGAAGATGAAAAAGCCTTTGCGAATACAACCAACCTGATCCAGAAGCTCCCCATCGCCTACCTTCATGTCTTTCCTTTCTCTAAGCGGAAAGGGACGCCGGCAGAAAACTTTTCCGGACAAGTTCCTTTTCAGCTCATCAAAACTCGCTGCCAAACCTTGAGAGAAATAGGAGAGAATAAGCGGCACCTTTTTTACAACTCTTTCTTGGGGAAAAAATTAAAGGTTCTGGTCGAGAGCAAGAAGGACCGGGAAAGTGGGATGGCCAAAGGTTATGCGCGCAATTACATTCCAGTTCTCCTTCTGGCTGGAGAAGAGCTCAT
>JACRCA010000440.1 GCA_016234425.1 Deltaproteobacteria bacterium
CCCTGTGAACCGTTTCCTTCTTTCCTCTTTCTCTTTTTCCTGGCCCATGGATGCCCAGACATCCGTGTACACCACATCAGCCCCTTCCGCTGCTTGGGTTGGATCCTGGGTCACTACGATACGCTTCCCGGAGATCCGGGAAGCTTCTGCCAAGATCCGCGCATCTGGCTGATAATCCATCGGGCAGGCCAGGATCAGGAATAAGTCCAGTATGGAAGCAGCCTGCACCCAGGTATTGGCTACGTTGTTCCCATCCCCGATATAGGCCACTTTCAAACCCTTGTAGCTACCCCGTTTTTCCACGATGGTCAGAAGATCGCAAAGAATCTGACAGGGATGAAGCAGGTCCGTCAGCCCGTTGATCACCGGAACTGTAGACCACCGCGCCCATTCTTCCATGATGGCCTGCTCATATGTCCGGATGACCAGGCTGTCGAGGTAGCGGGATAGGACTCGAGCTGAATCGGCGATGGGTTCTCCTCTTTTCATCTGCGTTGTGCCGGGGTCTAAGTAGAGGGGGTGACCCCCCAGTTGCATCATGGCCACCTCAAAGGAGACCCGTGTTCGGGTGGAAGGCTTGTCAAAGATTAACCCCAGACACATTCCGGCCAGAGGATGATAGGACACCCCTTTTCTCCATTTGCGCTTGAGCTCAACGCTCCTCTTTAACAATCCGTCGATTTCCACGCGGGACAAATCAGTCAGGCTCACCAGGTCGCGCTTGGGCATCTTTCTTTCAACTCCAACTCCAGGTAGAAAAAACTTCACCTAAGGCCATAATTAAACGGTCAATCTCTTCCGGTGTAACGATCAGCGGGGGAATGAATCGCAGCACGGTCTCATCCGTGCAATTAATCAGGAATCCCTTTTTCAGGCAATCCGTGACCACGTTCTTTCCCTCCCGGTCAAGTTCCAAGCCGATCATCAACCCCTTCCCGCGTACATCCCTGATGAAGGAATGTTTCTTTTTTAACTCTTCCAGCCTCTTTAAAAAGTGGGCTGATGAACGCTGGCAATTTTCCAAAATTCCGTCTTCGATTGTGGCCCGCAGGGCTGCGACTCCGGCGGCTGTGGAGAGTGGGTTTCCCCCGAAGGTGGCGGCATGGGAGCCAGGCGTGAAGCTTTTGGCGACTTCATCTTTAGCCAGCGTGGCCCCGATGGGGACACCACCCGCCAATCCTTTGGCCATGGTCATGATGTCGGGCGGGACTCCATAGTGCTCATAGGCAAAGAGTTTCCCTGTCCTGCCCATGCCCACCTGTACCTCATCGAAGATAAGGACAAGCTTCTTCTGGTCGCACAGTTGCCGCAAACCCTTCAGGTAGTTTTCCGAGAACAGGTTTACCCCCCCTTCGGCCTGGATGGGTTCAACAAGGATGGCGCAGGTGGCCTCTGTAATCGCTGCCTCCATAGCGGCAAGATCCTCCCGCGGCACATACTTGAACCCGGTCATCATCGGTTCGAACCCTTTATGAAATTTCTCCTGCCCTGTGGCGGCCAGCGCACCCAAGGTCCGGCCATGGAAGGATTTCAGGAGGGAGATGATCTCATACCTTCCGGGCCCATAGTGGTCCTGGCTATATTTGCGAGCTAGCTTGATGGCTGCTTCGTTGGCCTCCGTTCCGCTGTTGCAGAAGAAGACCCGATCGGCGAAAGAATGCTTGACCAAAAGCTGGGCCAGTTCGATTTGGGGTCCAATGTGGTAAAGGTTGGATACGTGCAGGAGCTTCCCGGCCTGTTCCCGTATGGCTTGAACCACCTTGGGGTGGCAGTGGCCCAGGTTGCAAACTCCGATTCCAGCCACAAAATCAAGATATTCTTTCCCCTCCACATCCCAGACTCTGCACCCTTTTCCTTTGACCAGAACTACGGGAAATCGCCCGTAGGTCTGGGCCAGCACCTCGTTCGAAACTTTAATCACCTCTTCGTTGGTCATCCTTCCACCCTTCTTTTTTACATTGTTAAAGGATCGCTTCGCTTGAGGACCGCCCGCTAAGGCGGAGTAGAGGTCAGAGGCTAATTTTCTTGCCTAAAGGCCGCAGGCCGGTCCTCTTTCCTCGAGGGGCGAAAGGCTCCAATCCTCTTGCGCTTTTAGTATATCTGAGTTCCGATGCCTTCGTCTGTAAAGATCTCCAGCAGGATGGTATGTTTCACCCGGCCATCGATGATGTGCGTCTTCTTTACTCCCTCCCGCAAGGCATCCAGGCAGCAGTTTACCTTTGGAATCATTCCCCCTTGGATAATCCCTTCCCGGAGAAAACGTTTGGCCATCTCAGCATCCATCGTGGAGATGAGACGCTTCTCCGCATCAAGCACTCCTTCTACGTCTGTAAGCAGGATGAACTTCTCCGCCTGAAGAGCGGCGGCTACTTTCCCAGCCACCAGATCTGCATTGATGTTATACCTTTCTCCGGCAGAACCCATCCCCACGGGAGCGATTACCGGGATCGATTTGTTGTTCTTGATGGTCTCGATCACTTCTGGGTTGATGGCCTCCACTTCTCCGACCAAACCGATGTCCAAAGGCTCCTTTTCCTGCCCGTCTTTTCCGCGGCGGTGAATCCACAGCTTTTTGGCGCGGATGAGGTTTCCATCCATACCCGACAGGCCCACGGCCGAACCTCCATGACGGTTGATCAGAGAGACAATCCCCTTGTTGATCTTCCCCACCAGGACCATTTCTACGATGTCCATGGTCTCCGCATCTGTGACCCGCATCCCTTCCACGAAAATTGATTTCTTGCCGATCTTTTCCAGCATGCTGTCGATCTGCGGTCCGCCTCCATGGACAATGATGGGGTTCATCCCGATGTAGCGCATCAGAATCACATCCCGGATGAAGCTTACCTTCAGCTCCTCATCTTCCATGGCATGCCCTCCATACTTGATGACGATGGTCTTATTGGCGAACCGTTGGATGTAGGGCAAGGCTTCCAGAAGAACGTCTGCTTTATCGATTAATTTCTGCATTTTTGCCATCCTTAAGGCTATTTGCCGTTGCTCTTAATCCTTCACTTTTAACTTTTCACTGTCCTACAAAATATAACGGCTCAAGTCTTCATCCTTAACGATTTCAGCCAGCTTATCCTGAACATACTTGGCATCGATCGTTACTTTCTTCTCCGCTCGGTCGGGAGCTTCAAAGGAGACCTCATCCAAAAGCTTTTCCATGATGGTGTGCAGCCGGCGGGCGCCGATGTTCTCGGTGCGCTCATTCACCACCGTAGCGATCTCGGCGATCTCAGCAATGGCATCGTCGGCAAAAGAAAGGGTGACGCCTTCCGTGGCCAATAGGGCCGTGTACTGCTTGATCAGGGCATTCTTGGGCTCGGTGAGAATGCGGATGAAATCCCCCTTGGTCAGCGATTCCAACTCTACCCGGATGGGGAAACGCCCCTGCAGCTCCGGAATCAGATCTGAAGGTTTGGAGACATGGAAAGCCCCGGCGGCGATGAAAAGAACGTGGTCTGTCTTCACCATGCCGTAGCGCGTGGTTACGGTCGTTCCTTCTACAATCGGCAGAAGGTCCCGCTGTACACCTTCCCTGGAAACATCCGGCCCGTGGGTCGTCTCCCGGCCGGCGATCTTATCGATCTCATCCAGAAAGATAATCCCTCCCTGCTCCACCCGGTTGATGGCTAAAGTGGTCACCTTGTCCATATCGATCAGCTTCTGAGCCTCCTCCTCGGTAAGCAGGCCCAACCCTTCGGGGACCTTAACTCTTCTCCGTTTACTCTTTTTCGGAATCAGGCTGCTGAACATCTCTTTTAGGTTGATGTCCATTTCCTCCATTCCGGCGCTGGAGAAAATTTCCACGATCGGCAGGTTTCGCTGGCTTACCTCCAACTCTACGGTTCGATCATCAAGCTTTCCGGCACGGAGCATCTGCCTGAGCCTCTCCCGGGTGGGGGAGGTTTCCCGGTAATTGTCTCTGGTTCTCTCCCCGGGCTCAGTTTCGATTTCGACCAGTCCTTCCCCTCTCTCCTCTTTCGGTGTTTCCTTACGCACCGGAGGAAGGAGGAGGTCCAGCATGCGCTCTTCGGCGATCTCTCGGGCCTTCGTCTGAACTTTTTCCGTCTCTTCTGCCCGGACCATGTTTACGGCCAGCTCCGTGAGGTCACGGACCATCGACTCCACATCCCGCCCGACGTATCCCACTTCCGTGAACTTGGATGCTTCAATCTTCAGGAAGGGGGCCTGAGCCAGCTTGGATAGGCGGCGGGCAATCTCGGTTTTGCCCACGCCGGTTGGGCCGATCATGATGATGTTTTTCGGGGCGATCTCATCCCGCAGGTCCTCATCAACTCTCTGCCGCCTCCAGCGGTTGCGCAAGGCAATCGCTACGGACCGTTTGCCATTCCGCTGGCCGATCACATACTTATCCAGCTCTTCTACAATTTCGCGGGGGGTCAGAGGTCTCAGCCCCTCCCCCTCTCTTCCTTCCCCGTTCATTTTTCTCCTGGAATTCAGGTTATCTTAGATTCCCGTATCCAGTTCTTCCACGACCAACTGGTCGTTGGTGTAAATACAGATCTGCGAGGCAATACGCATAGCTTCTTGGACGATGGCCCTGGCGTCCAGGTCCGAGTATTTGATCAAAGCTTTGGCCGCAGCTAAAGCGAAAGGACCTCCGCTGCCGATGGCTGCCACTCCATCATCCGGCTCGATAATGTCTCCGGTTCCTGAAAGCACTAGGGTACACTCCCGATCGGCGATGAGCAGCAATGCCTCCAGCCGACGCAGCAGGCGGTCAGTCCTCCAGTCCTTGGCCAGTTCCACGGCTGCCCGCGATAAATTTCCGTGATACTGCTCCAATTTCGCTTCAAACCTTTCAAAGAGGGTAAAGGCGTCTGCCGTGGCCCCGGCGAAGCCGGCAATGACCTGGTCTTTATAAAGTTTGCGCACTTTTCTGGCGCCATGCTTCATCACCGTGTTACCTATGGTCACCTGTCCATCCCCGGCCATGGCGATTTTTCCTTTATGCCTGACCGCCAGGATGGTCGTTCCCACGGCTTTTCCCGCTGTCCCATCCACTTTTTTGTTCATCGATTGCTTTCCTTTTTCAATTATCAGCCACAGAGGGCACAGAGATCACCGAGACAAATTATTAAACATTTAAAAAATAGGTAAAAAAGGAATTAGACGAAATTCTGCTTTTTTTCTAATTTTTTCTCTGCGTTCTCTGTGTGCTCTGTGGCGAAAAAATGTTTATTTAGCTCGGGGATGAGTCCGATCATAAACCTCCATCAGTTTATCCACGCTCACATGGGTGTACCGTTGGGTTGTGGAGAGGCTCACATGCCCCAGAAGTTCCTGGATGCCCCTAAGGTCCGCCCCCGCATCCAGGAGGTGCGTGGCGAAGGAATGCCGCAGGGCATGGGGGCTGACCTTTCTTAATAACCCGCATCTCAATATATATTTTTGCACCACCCGGGCCACGCTCCGGGAAGTAAGTCGTCCACCTCGAGGGTTAATAAAAAGAGGGGCTCTGGCCCCCGGCCTGCTTAACTTTGCAAGCACCCGATCCCTCTGGGGCAAATATTCTCGCAACGCCGCCAGGGCCTTCTCCCCGATGGGTACGACCCTTTCCTTTTGCCCCTTCCCATAAACTCGCAGGATACCCAGCGAAAAGTCTACATCCCCATCGCTCAGTCCGACCAGTTCGCCAACCCGAATGCCGCAGGAGTACAGCGTTTCCAGGATGGCTCGATCCCTTGCCCCCCAGGTGGTTGATGTATCGGGGGTCTCCAGAAGGGAGAAAATCTCGTCCACCGGAAGGAATGCCGGCAGCGGCTTTTCTTGTTTCGGGGTAGCGACGATTTCTGCGGGGTTCGTCGGTAAGAGCCCTTCGTCTACAAAATATTTGAAGAAGCTCCTTATGGCAGCCAGCTTTCGGGCCAGAGAAGATTTCTTGTGATCCCGGTAGAGGTAACTCAGGTAGGCACGAATCGCCAGGTGGTCGATCTTCTGGACGGATACGTCTCCGCCTTCTTCGTCGATATGAGATCCGGCAGATGCTAAGAAATCTCTGAACTGTTCCAGGTCAGCGGCATAGCTGCGCAGGGTATGGACAGAAGCATTCCTTTCGACCCGGAGATGCTCCAAAAACCTCTCAACCAGCGCTTTCATTCCCCAAATGCCTGAAAAAAAATCGCGACAACAAATCTCTTCAATTTAGCATCCTCAAAAATTGGGATCCAGGCCAAGACTTGCCCAGCGCTCTTCCATCGTCTCTGCCTTTTATGTGATTTGACTTGACTTTTTATCATAATATAAACTATTTTAAATATCCAATAAAAATAAGGAGAAGCCATGAAGAAATACGAAACCAGCGGCCTGCGCAACGTCGCCCTCATCGCCCACGGCAAAGCGGGAAAGACCACCCTGGCTGAGGTCATGCTTTTTGACGGAGGAGCCTCTGACCGCCTGGGCAGGGTTGACGATGGCACTTCCATCATGGATTTCGAGCCGGAAGAGATCAAGCGCAGGCTGACCATCAGTTCTTCCTTCAATCACTTAGAATGGAACAAGCATAAAATCAACCTCATCGATACCCCAGGGGACGCCAATTTTATCATCGATACGAAAAACAGCCTCCAGGCAGCTGACGGGGCGATTATCGTGGTGGATGCCATCGCGGGGGTGGAGGTGCAAACCGAAAAAGTCTGGGAATTCTGTACCCAGTTCGGGCTGCCCCGACTATTCTTCATCTCCAAGATGGAGCGCGAACGGGCCAATTTCTCGCAGTCCTTGACGGACATCCAGAAGGTGCTCACCCCCAAAGCTATTCCGCTGAACCTACCCATGGGAGCCGAGGATTCTTTCGCTGGGGTAGTGGACCTTATGCCCATGAAGGCTTTTCATTTTACCACCGACCTCAGCGGTAAATTCAGTGAGGGGGAATTTCCCGCCAATTTAAAAGAAGAGGTCAAGAATGCCAGGGAAAAACTTGTGGAAGTCATTGCGGAGGCGGATGACACCCTTTTGGAAAAGTATCTCGATGGCCAGGAACTTTCTCCCGCAGAGCTCATTCAAGGCCTGCGCAAAGGAGTCTTGAACAAAACTATCTTCCCCATTCTCTGCGGCTCCGGCCTGAAGAACATGGGTGTTCAGCTCCTGCTTGACGCTATCGTTCAGTGCCTGCCCTCCCCGCTCGATCGCGGGCCTACCAAGGGCATTCGTCCAATCACCAAGGCTGAAGAAATCCGCCAGCCGGAAGAACAGGGGCCATTCTCGGCGTTTGTTTTCAAGACTGTGGCCGACCCTTACGCTGGTAAGCTCACCATCTTTCGCGTCTGGTCTGGGTCCCTCCAGCCCGATTCCATTCTTTATAACGCCACTCGGGAGGTGAAGGAGCGGTTTGGCCAGATTCTGCAACTGGAAGCAAAGAATCAAAAGCCCGTGGAATTTGTGGGGCCTGGAGACATCGCCGCGGTGGCAAAACTGAAGGAAACAACCACCTGGGACACGCTTTGCGACGAGAAGAAACCCATCCTCTACCAGGGCATCTCTTTGCCCATTTCCCCGGTATCTTTCGCCGTCGAGCCGAAGGCTAAAGGGGACGAAGAAAAAATCACCACTTCTCTCGCTCGGTTGATGGAAGAGGACCCGACCATCAGGCTTCAGCGCGATGAACAGACCAAGCAACTTATTCTCTTTGGCATGGGACAGGTACATGTAGAAGCTACCGTGGAGAAGCTGAAGCGCAAATTCGGGGTGGAGGTCAACCTGAGAACCCCAAAGATTCCCTACAGAGAAACAATTAAATCCACCAAGAGTGGGGTGATTTATCGCCATAAAAAGCAAACTGGAGGGCGGGGGCAGTTTGCCGAGGTGCATTTCGAACTTTCTCCCCTGGCCCGGAGTGCCGGGTTTGAATTCCAGAATGCCCTTGCGGGCATGAACGTTCCCCGCAATTTTGTACCGGCAGTAGAAAAAGGGGTTGCTGAAGCCATGCAGTCTGGAGTTCTGGCTGGTTATCCCGTGGTGGATCTGAAAGTGAAATTCTACGATGGAAAATCGCACGAGGTGGATTCCTCCGAAATCGCCTTCAAGATCGCTGCCTTGATGGCTTTTAAGAAGGGCATGGCCGAAGCCAACCCGGTCCTTCTGGAACCCATAATGAACATGGAGGTCTTCGTACCCGATGAATACATGGGAGATGTCATCGGCGATCTGAACAGCCGCCGAGGCCGCGTCCTGGCTGTGGAGCCCCGCTCTAAGGGGCAACTTATTAAAGTCCAGGTTCCCTTAGCTGAGGTTTTGAAGTACGCTCCTGACCTTACCTCCATGACCAGCGGTCGGGGATCTTTCTCCATGGAGGTTTCCCACTATGAAGAAGTGCCAGCCCATTTGGCCGAAAAAATTGTGGCCGCAGGCAAAGCCGAGCAAAAAGAAGCGTAATATCGTGCCAGGAGCAAATCCCTCCGTGATGGATGAGAAATTCGAACCCCTATCTTCCGAGGAACTGCAACTCCTCGACCTGACCAACATCCGGGAGGAGGATGCTGCCCAATTTCCTCAAGAACTAATCGTTGAAACCGGGGAGGAATATACCCCGGAAAAACGCCAAAACTTACACCAAAAGATCTTGAAGATGAGTGTCCCAGAAAAGATCCGGCTGGCCGTTCTGGGGAATCGAGAAGCAAGGAAGATACTCATCCACGACCGAACCCGGATCATTCCCATGGTTGTCTTGAGGAGTCCAAAGCTATCAGAGGGTGATGTTTTAAATTTCGCCCAGCAGAGGAACATCTCTGAAGATGTCATCGTGGCCATCGCCAGGAATAAAGCTTGGCTAAAATACTACCCCATTAAACTAGCCCTCACTTCCAACCCCAAGACCCCATTTTCCATGGCGATCAGATTCCTGGACCATCTCCACGACAAAGACCTCCAGGCTCTGTCTCGAAGTAGGGACATCTCCCCCGTTGTAGCTCAAACCGCCAGCCAGACATTATCTAAGCGCAAGAAGGCTCAAAAATGAACCATCGGGGAAAAGTCGTTTCTGTTAACATCAGTGCGGAAAAAGGGACCCGCAAAACCAACGTAGGACAATCCTGCCTGCTTCTCGAGTTTGGGTTGAAGGATGACGCTCACGCTGGCAAATGGCATCGCCAAGTAAGCCTTCTGGCGATGGAGTCCATCGACAAGATGGTACGGCTGGGTTTAAAAGTGGGACCAGGCGATTTTGCTGAAAACATCACCACCCAGGGCCTGGACTTGCTAAAATTTCCCGTGGGAACAAAATTCAGGATCGGAAAGAATTCCCTCCTGGAAGTGACCCAGATTGGCAAGGTTTGTCATACCCGCTGTGCTATTTACTACCAGGCTGGTGATTGCGTCATGCCCAAAGAGGGGATTTTTGCCAAAGTCCTGGAGGGGGGCGAAATCAAGGTGGGAGATGAGATCAATGTTCTCAGTGGCAATTCTAACCATCAGCGATAAAGGCGCCCGGGGGGAGCGGGAAGACCTAAGCGGTCCGGAAATCCGCCAAATCATCAGCGAACTTCCAGCCAGGGTCGAAGCCTATGAAGTCATTCCTGATGAGGAAGAGAAAATCGTCCATAAGTTGATCGATTATGCGGACCGGAAAAAAGTGGATTTGATTCTAACCACTGGAGGGACGGGGTTGAGCCCCCGAGACGTGACCCCCGAGGCCACCCGCAAAGTTCTGGACAAAGAAATTCCTGGAATTGCCGAGGCCATGCGGTCTGAAGGGATGAAGATCACACCCCTGGCTATGCTTTCCAGGGCTGTGGCGGGAATCCGTTGCGGATCTTTAATCATAAATCTTCCTGGGAGTCCCCAGGCTGTGCGGGAGAACCTAACCGTCATCCTGCCCGCACTAAAGCATGCCCTGGAGAAAGTCAAAGGGGACCCCACCGATTGCGCGAGATTGAGAGGTTCATTCTCTGAGGGAAAGATCCGGTAACCCTGTAATTCGATTTCTCCCCCTCTCGCCTTGTAGGCTTACGCCTCACACCCCATACCCGGTGGTCATTCACCAATTGTTTTAGCCAACTCCTCTCTCATTCTTTGCAAATGCGTTCCGGGCCAGTAAATGCGCTGGCACCGCGGGCAAATATGGAAGGAATCATACAATCTATAGATGAAATCCGGCACTCTCCCTTCCACCTCATCCTTGGGAATAGCGAGAAGCGCCTCATTGCACATCAGGCAGCGGGAGAAAAATTGGTCTGCCGGCGGTTGCAGTTTGAGTTTTGCAAGTACTTCACTGATCTGTTCCCGGGGATCGTTGGCCTCTACGACTAAAACTTGAAAACCTTCGGCCTTTTCCTTGACTCGCCGGCTCCGGGTCAAGAGCACCCGGCCCTGGGTCGCCGCAGCCTTGGCCGCCCCTTCCAGATTTCCTCCTCCCCAATACAATGCGTCAAAGCCCAGCACCCTGAGCTTCTTGGCCAGTTTTCCCAGTGTCCGGTCGGCAATGAATTTCATCCTTAAATTTTATCTGTTCTTTTTGCAGGAGTCAAAACAACCTTGTTGAACGTCTATCACTGTTGTGCTGGCCCGGGGGCCGGGGCGCTGAGCGCGGGCAGCATCGGCCGGGAAAATACCTTGGTAAATGGTCAAGCTGGATCTCCGCAAAAGTAGGCGAGGTGTCCTTCCCCGCCCCATCCATGGAAAAACCACCGCCTCATGATGCCAAACGAGGCGCCTTGGCCCCCGGGCTTGTGAAGAACATTATCTTTTGGAGCTGGTACGATACCTGCGCCTACTCTAATTTTTATGACTATTAAGGGTTGCATATTTAACTTGACATTAAAAAATTTGTATGATAAAAATATTTTTATATTACGAATTTACTTTTGGCTGAAATTAAAATTTTATCATGTAAATTGGGAGGTTAGTATGCATATTGTAACTGCATCAAATCGGGGACAAATTGTTATCCCGAAGGAAGTTCGGAAAAAATTGCAGATTACTCCCGGAAAAAAGCTTTTAGTGAAGGTAGAAGCCGATCATATACTCATCACCCCCTTGCCGGATGACCCGGTGGAACAATTTTGCGGTATTTTTAAAGATGGGCCATCGCTCACCAAAGCTCTATTAGATGAGCGGAGAAAGGATCGGGAACGTGAATCAAAAAAGACTGTTGGATAGCTTTGCTCTTCTGGCCTATCTGAACCGGGAAAGTGGCTTTGAAATAATTAAGAGCGCCCTGGCGAAAGCACAGAAATCGGGCATTTTCCTTGGGATGAACGAAATTAATATTGGCGAATCTTACCACATCCTTTTCCGCAAAAGGGGGAAAGAAAAAGCTGATTATTTCTTAGAAAACGTATTGCCAGGGCTACCCATTACTGCCCTTGCGAATGATTTCCAGCAAGTTATCGATGCCGCACGGATTAAAGCCGAGTACTCCCTTTCCTTTGCGGATTGCTTTGCTGTGGCTACAGCCCGCCGCGAAAGCGCAACGATTATGACGGGGGACCCTGAATTTAAAAAGATAGAACACTTCGTTGAAGTTGAATGGATTCTCTCTTGATTCGATTGTCATATTTCTTCAAATAAGGAACACTCTGCACGAACGTCCGCTTCTTGATATATTCCACGGCGATGGACCTGGGGATTGGGATTGCGCAGCCGGCAGTTAGTTTTTCGGTAAAATGGGCGCAGAAAATCGCCCAGGAAAAGGGTAATGTCCCCCCCTCTCTCAGTCAAATTAGGTCTTAAGTGGCGACTTTACCTACTTATCTTCAGAATCGGTTAACATTGGATATTGAAGATTATGATTTGAAATGTGGAAAAAAGGCAGGGCCGAATTAACCCTGCCTTTTCCCCCCTCAAATCTATTTAGATTTACTTCCTAAACTTCTTCCTCAATCCCAAGAGACCCGTCCACTTTCTCCCGGAGCTCAAGAAGAACCGGGAGCC
>JACRCA010000441.1 GCA_016234425.1 Deltaproteobacteria bacterium
AGAACATTCCAGAACCTTTTTTAATGGATCGCATCACCAAACCTCCTTATTATTATTTTTTAATCATAACAGTTTAGCTCTTTGAAAAAAATCTTTTCCCGTTTATTCGTTCTGTCATTCCCGCGCAAGCGGGAATCCAGAACCTATGGGAAAAGACATAGATTCCTGCTTCCGCCGGAATGACGGCCTTAAAATCCCCTCTGTTTGAGATGGTTTTCAAACAGCTAAAGTGATACTTTTAATCTTTTTTCTTCGCCCCCATTTTTTCCAGGAAAATCTTATAAAAATCGTATTCATCAAGTACATCCTTTTCAAACTTGGCCCCGTCTTTGTAGTCATAGGGAATCTCGAGGTTGACCAGGAGCTTCTGGAAATCGGGCGATTCCGTGACTGTCTTGAAAGTCTCGTTCAGTTTTTTGTAGATGGCCTCCGGCATCCCTTTTGGTCCCACCACGATATAGCCCAAAGCTGGAGCGTCCTGGCAGCCCAGTTCTTTCAGAGCGGGTATATTCGGATAATTGGAGTCCCGCTTATCCGTGTTATAAACGAGAAGCATTCGGAAAACCCCCTGTTTCACGTACTGGATGTGTTGCCCCGCGCCCGCCACAAAGTTTACATGCTTGCCCAAGAGCTGAGTATTGGCCTCGGCTCCGCCTTTCGTGGGAACGTGCTTGAATTCCAGCCCCTTGCATTGGCGGAAAAGTTCGATGGCCAAATGCTGCTGGGTATACATGCCTGGCGAAGAATAAGCCAGGCCCGGATTGGCTTTGGCGTGGGTAATGAATTCATCGATGGTCATAATGGGGGATTCTTTAAGTACGCAGAGGCCACCGATATAGCGACTATAATTGCAGATCAGGGTGAAATCCTGCAGCGGATTATAAGCCACCTTAAAAAGATGGGGCCGGACGGTCAAAGCCCCGGTAGAAATCACCCCTAATGTATACCCATCGGGTTTTTTACTCGCCACCAGCCCGGCGGCCACTGTAGCTCCACCCCCGGCCTTGTTTTCCACGACTACCGGAAATCGCAGCAGTTTTTCGGCGCCATCGGCCAGCGCCCGGGCGGTCAAATCGGTAGTGGCTCCTGCCGCATATCCGCAATAAATGGTAATGGGCTTGTCTGGATACGTTTGGCTGAACGCCGAAGGAGGAAAAGAAATCAGCAAAGCCATTAAACATCCAGCCGCGAAGAAAAATTTTTTTGTTGAGCGCATCGTTAACCTCCTAATTCTTATTTTTCACGAGTTCCAATTGGAACCCTGTCAGAAATCCTTTTTTCTCAGCTTCTTTCTTCATTCTTGTTTTTTTGGAAAAAAGAAATGGCCGGTAAGGCCAGAAGCCCGATAGCCAAGATCAAACATCCGCTGGAAATGGGACGAGTGAAGAAGATCCCGAAACTCCCGTCAGAAAGGATGAGAGACTAGCGCAGGGCTTGGTCCATGATAGGGCTCAGAACAAAAGCCAGAACAAGAGGAGCGGCTTCATATTCGAATTTGCGCATCAGGTAGCCCACGACCCCGAAGAGCAGCATGAGAGAAACATCGACCGTGCTGTTGTTAAGCGCATAAGAGCCGATCAGACACAGGAGCAAGATTAGGGGGAAAAAGATAGCATACGGAACGCGCAGAAGACGAACCCATAAGCCAATCAGGGGCAGGTTGATGATGAGGAGCAGGATGTTGCCGATGTACATGCTGGTGATCACTCCCCAAAAAAGGTCTGGGTGCTGCTTAACGAGCATCGGCCCGGGAGTAATTCCATGGATCATCAGTGCTCCCAGTAACATGGCCGCAGCCAAGCTTCCAGGAATGCCCATGGTAAGAAGGGGGACCATGGCCCCTGCCGTACAGGAATTATTCGCCGACTCTGGTCCAGCCACTCCCTCGATAGCTCCCTTGCCGAACTTTTCCGGATTCTTTGAAACTCGTTTCTCTACGGCATATGCCACGAAAGAAGAAATGGTCGCTCCCGGGCCGGGCAGGGCGCCCACGCAAAAACCGATGACCGTACCCCGAAGGATGGCCCATTTGCTCTCCATCCAGTCCTTGGCTGAGGGTAAAAGGTTTTTCAAGTTCGTCTTATAGATCTCTCGCCGGATAGTTTGCTCCACGTTGATAAAGATTTCCGATATTCCAAAAAGGCCCATGACCAGAGGGACAAGTCCCACACCATCCAAAAGTTCGGGGATGCTAAAAGCAAAACGGGGTTGGCCGGTCATGCTGTCCAGCCCGATGGTTCCGACGAGGACTCCCACCCCGGCCATCATCAGAGCTTTGATCATCGACTTTTGCGCAAGGTAGGTGAGAATGACCAGGCCCAAAATCACCAGAGAAAAGTATTCTGGGGGCCCAAAACGGAGAGCAACTGAGACCAGGGGCGGGGCGATAGCCTGAAGGCCGATGACGCCCAGCGTTCCGGCGATGAAGGAGCCGAAAGCTGCAATCCCCAGGGCCGGTCCAGCCCTTCCCTGCAAAGCCATCTGGTAGCCGTCCAAGCAGGTTACGACCGAAGCAGCTTCGCCGGGGAGATTAACCAGAATAGAGGTCGTCGACCCCCCATACATGGACCCATAGTAAATCCCAGCCAACATGATGATGCCCGCGGTAGGTGATAGCCCAAAGGTAATGGGTAAAAGGATAGCCATTGCGCCCACCGGACCAATCCCCGGTAACACACCCACCAATGTGCCCACAAAGACACCTATGAAACAGTAAATTAGGTTAACGGGCTGGAGAGCGACGCTCAGGCCGGCAATCAGATTGCTGAAAAAGTCCATGAGCCAAAGTCTCCGGAGCTAAAAATAAAGGATCCCCCTGGGTAGCGTTGCTTTCAGGCAAACATTAAAAATCAAATAGGAGACCCCAGAGGCTAAAACTGAGATCAGGATTGCTTTAACCCAGGATAAATTTTCCACAACTTTGAGCAGGATAAAAAGGGCGATAAAAGAAGTAATGAGGAACCCGATTTTCTCCAGCGCGAGGATATAAGCAACCAAAATGAGGCTAATGGCTAAGGGTCGATGCCATCTCAGCCCCTCCCAGAGGGCCGAAAGTTTAACTAAAAGCTCCCGTCTTCGGAGGAATGATTGCAAGAATATGAGTATGGCCATCAGGCTGATGAAGCATCCGGCTAAGAAAGAAAAAAAACCCGAGCCCGGCTCCCGTGGTGTCCCCACGCCCAGCCCAATAGATCCGTAGATGCTGATCAGCCCGACAGCAAACCAAAAAAGACTGCCCACCCGCTCAGCCTGCATCGGATTAACTCCTCCAAAGAAATCAAATCATCTTTGCCCTTTCATTTCCTCGTTTTAATCCCGATTTCTTTGAGGAGATCGGCATAAAATTCATAGAGCTTGGGAAACTCCGCTTCGAATTGGCGCCGATCCTTGAAGGAAAAAGGAAGGGAAAAATTTTTCAGCACTTTTTGAAATTCGGGAGAATACGCTGCTTGCCGAAAGCCAGCCTCTAACTTCTTGAAAACCGGGTCGGGCAGCCCTTTGGGGCCGATGAGTATGAAGTCTTGTGTGGGCAGATCTTTATACCCTAAATCTTTAAGCGTGGGGACATCGGGAAAATCTGGATCCTTCTTTTCAGCAATGGTCAAGGCCAGCATTCGGAATATACCTTGCTTCACGTAGGTCAGATGGATTCCTGCCCCTGCCGTGAAGTCTACGTGTCCCCCGATAAGGGCCGTGCAGGCGGGAGCTCCCCCTTTGAAAGGCACGTGCTTGAACTTAACCCCAGCTTGCTTGGCCAAGTATTCCACGGCCAATTGTTGGTTGGCCCCTATTCCTGAAGAGCTGTAGGAGAGAGCCCCCGGATTCTTGCGGGCGTGCTCCAATAAATCGTTGAGGGTTTGGAAGGGAGATTCCTTCTTTACGCATATGCCGCCAATATAGTTGCCGTAGGACAAGATGTAGGTGAAGTCCTTGAAGGGGTCATAGGGCACATCCAGTATCATGTGGCGGACATCTAAAACCGACGAGGCCACAACCGCCAGGGTATATCCATCTGGCTTTTTGCCGGCAATAAGGGTGGTAGCCACGGTGGCGCCCCCGCCGGTTTTATTTTCCACAACCACGGGGACGCCCAGTATCTTTTGTCCCTCTTCGGCCAGGGCTCTGGCCGTGAGATCGGTCGTGGCCCCCGCTTCAAAGCCACAGTAGACGGTGATGGGTTTAGTTGGGAAATCCTGACCAGAGGCTGGGAGCGGGAAAAAGAGCGCGACCATTATTAACGACAACAAAATGACTTTTTGCTTTCTCATCGGGCTTACCTCCCTGATGTTTTAATAAAAGGGCTTTCCCCTTCTTTCATATTTTTTATCGCCGGTCGGGAAATTCCACGCCTTTCCTTCTGGCCCCAAAAACAAGGGAACGGCTTCCTGATCAAATGGTTTCATTTAAGGGGAGAGAGGAATAATTTGTAAGGTAAAATAGTGATTGGATTATATCAATAAAAGCTAAAAAGTCAATTTAATTCAATAATCTATTTTTCCAGGGTGGAAAGCCATAAGCTTACCTGCCCTTAAATACAGGTTTCCGCCTTTCCAGGAAAGCTTTTTGCCCTTCCTTCAGGTCTTCGCTGTTGAGGGCTTGGGCAACTATCATTTCGATGTGTTTCATGTCCTCCGGCTCGATCTGCTGGTGTTTGAGGCAGGCATTGAAGATAGTCTTGATTCCCCTCAAAGATAAAGGGGCATTTTCGGAAATCTCCCGGGCCATCTCTTCGGTAAAGGAAGCAAATTGGTCAGCCGGCAGGACGTAGTGCACCAATCCCATTTCCTTAGCCCGAGAGGCGGGATAGGAACGACCGGCGAAGAAAATTTCTTTGGCGTTGGCTAACCCGGCGACATTCACAAATTGCATGATTCCAGCTGGCATGTAGACCATGCCCAGCTTGGCGGGAGGCATGCCGAATTGGGCCGTTTCGACAGCAATCCGAATGTCACAGGCCATGGCCAGCTCACACCCAGCTCCGAAGGCCACCCCATTAATCATGGCAATCACGGGGTAAGGGAAATCATGAATTGCCTCCAGGGCCAGCCGCAAGGGATTCTTTTTTCTCAAAGCTTCCATGACCTCCGGGCTGACTTGCGTGGGGATGGCGGTGATGTCGTAGCCGGAGGAAAAAGCTATGTCTCCAACCCCGCGGATGACCAAGCAACGGATTTCGCCTTCTTCCTTAATGCAATTGAAGGTATCAGCGAGCTGGAAAAGGAGGAGAGGAGAAAGGGCATTGCGCCGTTCGGGCCGGTTCAAAATGATGGTGCAGACCTTTTCCTGCTTTTCGGTGAGCAATAATTTTTCTTCCATAGAGTCTCCTTGGAGCCTGCGGGAATCCAGCTATTTAGAAAATTAGTCCGCCTTAACTCTCAGGACCCTCTGAAACTGAAGCGTCGAAGCCCCCCTCCCTAAATTCCTCCCCGGTTAGGTTTAGTGGGATAGCTTATAATTCGCCGTTAGGGTATCACTGCAAAAAAGAAAAATAGAAAATGGTGGCATCCGCAACTGAAAAGTTAAAAGCATAAATATAGAATAATTATCCATTTGTCAAGACTCAAAATTTTGGGCAAAATTTGTTATTGCCATGGGGCTCAAAAAGAGGGTTGTGTTTGGGATGAGTTACAGGCTCTTGGGAGTTAAATTGCTCTTTACGGGCTGCAAAAAGAAATCGGCGGGTCTCTCTTGGGGAATGATTCCTGTCTGGGAAAATTCGGTCGGTAATTTCGGTAACTGAGGTTCAGGATTCCAGCACTGCTGGATTCAGCACCCGGATACTCATTTATAAGTTCGATCATATGGCCGATGGCAGGTATTCTTTGCTCTCGTCTTCCGAGTGTCTGGAATGTTTTCTCACGTTTTTTACATACGCCAACAATGGAATGGCCAATAAAATGGCTAAGACCAGCAAAATTTTCTTCATGTTCACCTCGCTTTTAATATTAATTAATTTTACCCCTCAATAAAAATATCGTCAATAATTTTATAAACTTAAATGCTAAACCTCCAATTCTCGGCTTCTTAGCTTAGAAGTGCCTTTCTTGGGTTGGGTTTAAGATTAGACCGAAAATTCTTGATTGGTTTTTGGGCGGGTTTTTAACGGGGGGAAAATTTCTATTTTTGTTTTTGTATTACCAAGGAATTATATTGGGCGAAGTTTTTTTGTCTCAATTTATCATTCCTTCGTTCCATAGATTTGCTGACGGTACTCAAGAGATCGGAGACGTTAAAGGGTTTAGGGATGAAGTCTCCGGCACCATAGCGGGTCGCTTCCTGAGCATTTTGCGGAGTCCCGTAGGCGGTTATGACTATTACCTCAATATCGTCATCCCGTTTCTTAATCTCCTTCAGGACCTCTATTCCTGGAAGGCCCGGCATTTTCAAGTCGAGGGTGACGAGGTCAATTTTTTCGTTTTGAATATACTTCAATGCTTCCTGTCCATCGGCAGCTGTATGGACCTGGTAAATTGGTTGGAGAGCCATTTTTAAAGATTCTCTGGGACCAATATCATCATCCACGATCAAGATTGATTTTTTTTGGGCCATATTGGACATCCTTGAAGGAGCTATTCGGGTTTAGCTGACCTAAATGGGGTCACCAAATATTTCAGCAATTTTTGTGCCGTAAGAGGGTTTTACCCGATGTTTGAATTTCCTTTATTTTATTATCCAAATTTACATTTAGGGAGGAATATAGCTCATAAAATTGATCAGTTTCGTACATCGGCAGGGGTGGAATTTTGCGATTTGTCCCTCACTTGATCTTTCTGACCTCTCTGGCTCTCCTCTGGAACAAGAGATCGAAGGAGGTTAGCAGATGTTTCATCGCTTCCGTATCGGCCGCCAGTTCGAACCGAATTCCGTTATCTCCTAAGATGGCTTTCCGGTGATCCATCCTGTTCTTGCGAACAGCTTCGGGAATTCCGTTCGGGAAAGCATCGCACGTGGGAAAACTCTTCCGATAGGTTAGGCTGTCGTGGTGCTTATATTTACAGATGGAGCACAATGGAAGCGTTAGCGTTAACGGTTGGCGCTTCATCGCCTGGCCTCCCTTCATCAATTCCCCCCACGTTCTTCCCCTGCGAT
>JACRCA010000444.1 GCA_016234425.1 Deltaproteobacteria bacterium
AATCGGGTGAGGAAGTCTCCTGCAAGGGGTAATAGTCTGGAATCGTTCCATTCTCCGCTCTGCGTCCTTTCGGACACCACCCGCTGCATGGCAGCCCCAATTCTACAGCCACATCCAGCACGGCGCGATCAACCCCAGTCTGTCCACCCGAAATGATTTTTTCAAACATAATCCTTTAGCCACAGAGAGCACAGAGGCCTTAGAGAATAAATCCTAAATTCTAAGCACCAAATCCTAAACAAATTCAAATGCTCAAAATTGAAATGCGCCAAAATTAAAACGCTTAGAATTTTGAGATTAGGATTTTGCATTTGTTTACAATTTCGATATTCGGATTTCGAATTTATAATTTTTCCCTCTGTGTTCTCTGTGAGCTCTGTGGCAATTTATTTCAAATACAGGGGGAGTCCGAGCAGAGACCACCAGGGCAGGGCAACATAGAGAATCACCAGGGCCGTGAGGACGAAAAGGCCCAGGCCTACTTTCAGTACATCCTTACCTCCGATGAGTCCAGTTTCATAGGCCAGAAGGTTAGTGGCCGTTTGCTGCTGCCCCGGGCACCACGAAGGAAGACCTGTGCGGCTCGCTGGGCTAAACCGCTTTTGACAATAGCTCCCCCCATGGCCATAACTCCGATGAGGAAGTAGAGGATGGGGGAACGAAACCCCTGGAAAAGGTCATTAAATGAAGCCACACTTTTTGTAACCCCCAGGAGGATGAGGACAAGAATGGAGCTGATTCCCACGGGAAGCGCTTCTATGGCCCAAAGGATGATAGCCAGCAAGACAATCGCGATGACCCTCTGTCCCTGGGGTGATAAACCCGCAAATGGCGGAAGTAGAATAAAAATGAAGAAGAGGAGAAAGGCCGAAGCGATTTTAAAAATCTGGTTCAATCATTTTTCCCTCTAATCCAACCCCCCTCACCCCACCCTCTCCCCCGTTTGCGGGGGAGAGGGGAAGGGTGAGGGGGCAATTCAACTGTTTTTCTCCTAACATATTTTCAAAATTTTGACAAAGTGTTTAATCGATACCCTCTTTTGATTCCGGCAAATACCCTTGATATACTAACTGTTTTTGGGCATAATATGGCAATATTTTTGCAAGTACTCAGCGTAAACAGTAAAGAGATTTTGCCGGACACTATGCCCATAGAGTTTGATTACAACTCGGGGATCTCTGCGTCCTCTGTGGTTAAAAATTAAAATTTCGAGGAGATAGTTTTGCCGAAAACAATTGTTGATGTTTTGGAAGAAAGGGGTTTCATCGAACAGATCACCGACACAGGCCTGCGGGAGGCCGCTGCCACCCGGAGTCTGAAATGTTATGTGGGCTTCGATCCCACGGCCCGCAGCCTTCATCTCGGGCACGTGATTCCCGTGATGGGCTTGGCCCACTTTCAGAGAATGGGGCATGTGCCCATCGTCCTCATCGGCGGGGGGACGGGGATGATCGGGGACCCCAGCGGAAAAACCACCGAGCGACAGCTCCTTTCCAAAGAAGATGTGGAAGGCAACGCCAAACGACTACAGTCCCAGCTGTCCAAATTCTTCAGCTTTGAAGGTCCCTACGCCGCCATCATGGTTAACAATGCCGACTGGCTGCTGCCTCTAAAACTCGTCGATTTCTTGCGGGATATCGGGAAGCATTTCTCTATCAACGCCATGATCGCCAAGGAATCTGTCCGCTGGCGGCTGGAGGAACGGGGCCAAGGGATTTCGTTCACCGAATTCAGCTACATGCTCCTCCAGGCTTATGACTTTCTCCACCTCTATGAACACCATGGCTGTTCGGTGCAAGCAGGAGGGAGAGATCAGTGGGGGAACATTACCGCGGGAATTGACCTCATCCGGCGGATAAGTGGAGGAAGTGCCCATGGAATTACTTTCCCTCTACTCACCACGGCATCGGGAGTAAAGATTGGAAAAACCGAAGGGGGGGAAGGTAGCGACATGATCTGGCTCGATCCGGAGCTGACTTCTCCCTACCGCATGTATCAATATTGGATCAACACAGACGACCGGGACGTGATCAAGTTTCTCAAGCTGTTCACCTTCCTGGAGATTAAGGAGGTTCATCACCTGGAAGAATCGTTGAGGAAAAGCCCTGGAAAGCGGGAGCCCCATCGTGCTCTGGCCTTTGAGTTCACCAAATTGGCTCATGGTGAGAAAACAGCCCAAGCTGTTCGCGAGGCTTCAGAGATTCTTTTCGGGGGTGAGGTGCGGGAGATCTCCCAGGATGCCTTCGATCAGCTGGCTAAAGAAGTTCCGGCCACAAGGTTATCCAAAGAACGCCTGAGACAAGGAATTCCCCTGACAGAGGTTCTGCTTGAGACGAAGCTTGTCAAATCCAAGCGAGCCGCCAGAGACCTGATCAGTCAGGGAGGCGTTTACGTAAACAACGTCGTCTGGCGGGCTGTCGAGGCCAGGATTAACTTGAATCAGGCCCTCTCTGGCCGCGCTTTTCTCTTACGAACAGGGAAAAAGAATTATCATCTGCTGATCGTTGAATGAAGGGAAGTCTCTCATTCAGGATTTCTTGCGCTTGAAAAAGTCCTGGAGGCTGCCAAAGATGCCCTTGGGCAGGAAGATGATCAGGAGGACGAGGGCCAACCCATAGATGATCTGCGAAAGGCCGACGAACTTTCCTCCGTAAGTAACCCTGAAATACTCTTCCAATGAAACGATCAGGGCTGTCCCCACCGTCGGGCCCCAAAGGGTGAACATTCCTCCTAAGATCGCTTTGAAAGCGATCTCCAAAGAAGTTAGAACTCCCGAGAGCGTGTGGGGATTGAGGTAAGTGATATATTGGGCGTAAAGTACCCCACCCATCGCAGTCATAAAAGCGCTGATCATGGTAATGATCATTTTATAACGGATAATGCCGATGCCCAGGGTGGAGGCAGCGATCTCATCTTCCCCGATGGCCCGGAGGGCTTTCTGCATTTTGCTGCGGTCGATCCATTTCCATACCAGCAGGGCAATGATTAAGAAGCCAAGAGAGGCATAATAGAAGTGGATCTTTTGTTCGGACTGAAAGTAGAGCAGAGAAGTGCCCGTGGATTTCAGGGTAAAACCTAAAGAGCCTCCGGTAATGTCCCGGAAGGCGATGATGGTCAGGGCGACAACCTCCCCCAAGGCCAACGTCAAAAGAGCAAAGTAATCGCCGATGACTCCGAAACGGAAGCAGGCATAACCTATAATGATGGCGAAGAGGACGGCGGCCAGACCACCCATGAGCATGCCGATCCACGGGGAGAGTCCATAAAAATTAAAGAGGAGGCCGGTGGTATAGGCTCCCAGGCCGAGGAAAGCACCGTGTCCCAGGGAAACGAGGCCAAACCGGCCCATGTAGGACCAGGCCGTGGTGATAAATGCCCAGATGAAGATCAGGGGTCCGATATGGATAAGATAGGGGGAAGGCATTAGGTGAGGGAAGATGGCTAGAACGGCGAATAAAACGATCAGAACCAAGGCGATTCGCAAAGGGGCCTACCTCCTACTTGGACACCCTGATTCCTAAAAGGCCTTGAGGCCTGACTAAGAGAACGGCAATAAAAATAACGAGAGCGATGATGTCAGCGATTTCCGTTGACGTCAGCACTGCAGAGACTGAGGTAACAATACCAATGATAAATGCGCCGATAAAGCCTCCCACCAGGTTTCCCATTCCTCCCAGAACAACAATGATGAAAGCTAGCATGGTAAAACTTCCCCCGAAATGAGGATGAACCGCATAGATGGGGGAGAAGAAGGGGGCGATGATGCCGGTCAAAATACCCCCGGCGACCATGGTAATGTAATAGATCGCCCGGGGGTTGATGCCCATGAGCTGGGCACTGTCCGCATTTTGGGCTATGGAGCGAATGGCCAGTCCCAGGTAGGTGCGATTGAGGAATAGGTACAGACCCAAAAGGGTGAGCAGAGCTCCGAAAAAAGCGATAAGGTTAGAAGATCTCAGAAACAGGATGCCAATGTGAATCAGAGGCAAATGAACCTTGATTCCCCGCAGATCAGCACCCCAGATCACCTGGGCCAAGTTCTCAAGAACGATCATTAACCCGGCCAAAGCCAGGAGCTGGGTAAGGGGGTTGGCTTTAGCTTTTAGGAGGGGGTTGATGACCAGCCACTGAAGTAGGGCTCCCACAATTCCCATGATCGGCAAGGTGATAAGGCAGGCGAAAATAATTGGTATACCCAGTCGTTCCGCCAGGGTATAAATTACGTACATCCCGAGCATGACACACTGGCCATAAGCCAGGTGGATGATCTTGACCACCCCGAAGATCAGGTTGAGGCCGAATGCCAAGAGGGC
>JACRCA010000445.1 GCA_016234425.1 Deltaproteobacteria bacterium
GTTAGTGGAGTTTCGGGAATCCCTACCCAAATAGGCCATCGGAAAAGTTCTGCGCAAGATCTTACAGGCTGAAGAAGAAGCCAAGAGTAAGAAATGATGGGGAGATAGGGGGTTTTATGGGAAGAAGAACACTGCGCACAAAGCTATGTGATATCCTGGGGATTGAATATCCCATCATCTGCGCCGGCCTCGGAAATCCCGGATTCATGGTGCAGGAAGCCCATGCCAACGGGGTCAAGGTCCTGGCGATCACCGGGAACACAAAAAACGCCAGGCGGATGGCCCAATCGGGCATCGACCTTCTCGTGGCCCAGGGGCATGAAGGAGGTGGACACACGGGCAGGATTGGGACCATGGCTTTGTTGCCCCAGGCTATTGATGCGGCCTACCCGGTACCCGTCCTGGCAGCTGGTGGCATTGGCGATGGCCGGGGTCTGGCTGCGGCTCTGGCGATGGGCTGCGTAGGGGTCTGGGTGGGGACCCGCTTTCTGGTCACGAAGGAGGGGGGAGCGCTGCTCAGCAACAAACAGCGCATCATTGATTCCACCGATGAAGATACCCGGGTGAGTCTCGCCTACACTGGAAAGACGCTGCGGGCGAGCTACAATAAGTTCCACGACCTCTGGGATGGCTCGGGCCTTGAACCGCTTCCCTTCCCCACGCAAGTTCTCATCTCTTCTGCCCTTCTGGCGAGCTTTATTGAAGCGAATAAGACTGATTACGTGGGCGGTCTGGCAGGACAAATCTCCGGGCTGATAAAGGAGATCAAACCTGCTCGCCAGGTTCTGGAAGAGATGGTTGAGGATGGGGTGGAGATGCTCACCCGGAAACTGCCAGAAACTGTGATGGCCAAATAAAGACCCCCACAGAAGGCTTTGGGAAGGTATTATTTACGCGTGGGCTTTCAACTCCCAGCAAATTAGCCGGTATTTTTTCAGCTGCTGGCTAACATCTTTTGCTCTGATCGCGGGAAAAATTCATCAAAGCGGATTATAGGGGGTGGACCTTCCCTGTCAAACCATAAGCTTGGTAGTTTGAGCATTTTAAGATTTCCTTTATAATGTTAATATTACGAGTAGTCAGGATTTCCCGATGCGCAAAGAATATGCCTTTCTATTCATCGCGATTGCTTTTGTTGCCGGGATCGTGGTGGGGGTGATTGCCACTGTTTACTATGAAGAGAGTTCACCCGCGATTCCCGCCGCCATGAAGCCACCTCCTCCTTCGTCCACTCCCGTGGTTCCATCTGCGGATATACAGAAACAGATCAGCTTTCTTCAGTCCATTCTCAAAGATGACCCCAAGAATTTGAAGGTCCTCATCGAGCTGGGCAATGCCTATTTCGACACGGATCAATTCGACCGGGCTATAGAAACTTATTCCAAAGCCCTGGCGATCGACCCCCAGAACGCCGAGGTCCGTACTGATACGGGCATCATGTTCAGGCGGAAGGGAGATTCCGATAGGGCTATCGCTGAATTCAAGAGGGCTGCGGAAATGGACCCCCGACATGTCAACAGCCGGTATAACCTCGGCATCGTCCTCCTCCACGACAAGGGGGACATTAAGGGAGCGATCAAGGCTTGGGAAGATTATCTGAAGGTCGAACCTGCCGGCCCCCGCGCTGAGAACATCCGCAACCAGATGGCCAAGCTGAAAGGTATGGCAAAATAAACACAAATAATTTCAATTGTTGTCTCAAAAAAGTCAGGGTCATCGAAATCGGCTAGGCAGGGATATACTTAACTACTTGAAATAGAAAATATTTTAGAGCACTCTTCAGGTTGGGAAGGCGGAGGTTTTTTTATTTAATTTGGCACAAGAAATGCACGATAAATATTATTGATGAGTCAGAAAATTAGGAGAAGTAATTGAAGTTAAAAATGGAAAGAAAGCTTTCAGACTGGATACTCATTATTTTGATCATTCTCTTCTTCGTTATCCCCCTGTGCAGCCTGATCATCGCCGAGCCTGTTACTTCCTGGCCGAAATGTGCCACTTCTTTTGTCTATAATTTTTTCTTGAAGTAATCACCCCCACTCGAATTTCCTTTCGCTTGTTCCTAACAGCTAATCCAGGCTTTTCAGCCATTTCCCGTCGTCTTTTATTCCCGTAGATTTTATGATACGTTAGGTTGCTCCCCGCAAAAATTCAGAGCAAACGGAGAAAGGAGTCTTTATGGCCAAAGGGGAAAGAAATCTACATAAAGAGAACCCTTATGCCGCGGCCCTGAAGATGCTCGATTCCGCTGCCGAAAAAATCAATCTTAACAAGAATGTCTGGCAACGACTTCGCCATCCCCGCAGATGCCTGATCGTCAGCCTCCCAGTGATGATGGATGACGGCTCTCTGAAGATGTTCGAAGGCTACCGCGTGCAGCACGATTATTCCCGTGGGCCGGCCAAGGGGGGAATCCGCTACCACCCAGACGTTACCCTGGATGAAGTCAAAGCCCTGGCAGCGTGGATGACCTGGAAGTGCGCGGTGGTCAATATCCCTTACGGCGGAGCTAAAGGGGGGGTTCGCTGCAACCCCAAGGAGATGTCCCGCGGCGAACTTGAACGCCTGACTCGGCGTTACGCCAGCGAGATTCTGATCATCATCGGGCCAGATAAAGACATTCCCGCTCCGGATGTTTACACAGACGCCCAGGTCATGGCCTGGATCATGGACACTTACAGCGTGGCCCATGGCCACAGTGTGCCGGGCGTGGTTACTGGCAAGCCTATTTCTCTGGGAGGGACTTTGGGCCGGAAAGAAGCAACCGGGCGCGGCTGAGTCTTTACCACCATGGAGGCTGCAAAAATGCGGAAGATGGATTTAACAAAATCGACCATTGCAATTCAGGGGTTCGGCAACGTGGGGTACAGCGCGGCCAAAATCTTTCA
>JACRCA010000443.1 GCA_016234425.1 Deltaproteobacteria bacterium
CGCCACATCCGGGTCAAGGCACATTAAAAGCCCGGGGCTCACTGAGGCCATCAATTCCAGCATCCTCCGGAACTTCTCCGGATTTCGGCTGAGGTAGCTATATCCCCAGTATCCCACGCTGGTCACGTTTCCGATCTTCTGATTCATCCGGGCCACATAGGGCATTACACACTCTTCCAGGATCTCCACGGTGACGATGGGCGGCGAGGCTGCGGCGTCGGCTCCATTCCCCGAGGCTCCGGGCTGGCCAATGGCTTCCCGCTGGGCTTGGACCCAGGGGATTAGAACTTCATCGGTCAAGAAGCTCAGCAGGCGATGGGCAAATTTGGGGGCGGTGAGAATATCTACGAGGAGGGCCTCGATCCCGCGGACATTCACAGCCAGCGAGAAAGGGGAACAAAAGCGGATGCGCACCGGCAGGCCCAAATCATAACAACGGCGCATAACCTCTAATACAAAGGGCATGCGGGCTGATTTTTTGAAATCCGGAGGACGAAGACGGTCCAGGTCCGCGTGTTCCCGGATCAGAGGGTTCTGGCGGTCGATGTCGGGCATGCGATTGGATGCCCAGTTCATCCGCTGCCCTAGTGCTTCGGCCTCAATGTTGTAGATGTCATAATAGAATCCTGGCATATCCAGCTCGTAGTATTGAAATATGGCTAGGTTCATCTCTACAAACTTCTCGGCGTTTGTGTAAGCCTCGCGCATGTCGCCGCCGCAGAGCTTGACGACATGCTCGTTAATTTGCGCCAGAATGGGGACCACGTCTGCTTCCCCCTTGAAGGCACGAAAATACCGCTCGATCCGCTCCCGAGTTCTAGGTAAAATGATCATCCTCGCCTCCTCAAAAAAGCCATTCCCGGCAAACTGGAGAGTGTTTTTCACTAAGACGCCATCATACCCTTCTTGAGCCCCGCATTCTTCCCTTCTGCCCCACTCGGGGATAGGGGCGAGGTGAAATTTCCTTGTTTTTATACTGATCGAACAATCCAGGCTGGATGTAACCCCTGTAATCCGGACAATTCTTCAGGCGTTGACAGCGCTTTTCGCAAACGAGGGGGGAAAGCTGGGGCTGACTTTTTCTCCGTGTGCAGACCATAAAGATAGCGTCTGAGAACTCATTAGGAGCTTTAGGTTTTCTTTTGCCGCTTCTCATTCACCAAGAATGTTCTCTGCCAACAGGACAAGCAGGTGGAATATCCATCGTTCTTCCGCTCATCATCTGGGAGCCACGGGCAAAAGGGAACAGTTCTATTTTTGGCTATTTGCCAGATAATCGAGGGCGGCCAATACCCCTCCTTTTTTGAACGGTACACCAGCCAAGGCCAGCCCCATCTCCACACCGCTCAGGGTTCCGGCGAGCATCAATTCATTGAAATCACCCATATGGCCGATGCGGAAAACCTTTCCCTGAAGCTTTCCCAGGCCGTTCCCCAAAGCCATGTTAAACTTTTCCAGGATCAGCTGGCGCAAAGCATCCGCATCGTGCCCCAGGGGCATCCGGACCGCCGTTACAGAGTTGCTGTATTCTTCTGGATTCGAGCAGTTTATCTCAAGCCCCCATGCCCGAACCGCCCAGCGGGTTGCCTCGCCCAGGCGATTATGCCGGGCAAAAATCCTCTCCAGGCCCTCTTCCAGGATCATCTGAATCGATTCTTTCAAACCGAAAAGCAGGTTGGTCGCAGGGGTGTAAGGAAAAAAGCCTGTCTGGTTAGCGCTGATCATCGCCTCCCAATCCCAATACGACTTCGGCAAGCGGGCCGATTTTGATGCCCCCAAGGCTTTTTCGCTGAGGGCATTGATGCCCAGGCCTGGCGGCAGCATCAGTCCTTTTTGGGAACTGCTTACCGCCACGTCAACTCCCCACTCATCATGCCGGTAATCTGTTAAGGCCAGAGAAGAAACCGTATCAACCAGGAATAACGCCGGGTGCCCCACCCGGTCGATCGCCCTGCGCACTTCACCCACCCGGCTGACCACGCCGGTGGAGGTTTCGTTATGCACCATGACGACCGCTTTGATGGTCCGGTCTTCGGCCAGCTTGGCCTCGACCAACCTGGGATCTACGCCGCATCTCCAGTCTCCAGGGACAAAATCAACCTGCAGACCAAGGCGCACGGCCAGGTTGCGCCACATCGTCGCAAAATGGCCGGTTTCGAACATCAGCACCTTATCCCCCGGCGAAAGGGTATTCACCAGCGACGCTTCCCATGCCCCGGTCCCAGAGGATGGATAAATCACGATCTTGCCGGAGGTCTTGAACACCTTCTGGAGTCCTTCGAGAACTTCCCGGGTCATTCGGGCAAATTCCGGTCCACGGTGGTCAATCGTTGGGCGGCTTATGGCCCTTAGGATGCGATCGGGCACATTCGTCGGCCCCGGGATCTGCAGGAAATGACGTCCACTTTGAAAAACCATTGACTACCTCCTTTATTTTAGAGTGGTATTGTCAAAATCTAACCACAGAGGCCACAGAGAATTTTAATGTAAAGTCATGAGCCAGGGCTTCCTCATAGACACCTTCTAACAATTCAGACCCCAATGTACAATGAACTTCAAGAGCACAGGATATGATTCTTTCAGTTATCCCCTTTAAAGAAAATCTTTTTGAGAACACAGAGGATTTCTCTGGGACCTCTGTGGTTTCATATCTTCTTCTCTTTTTCATAAAAGTTTTGACAATACCTTGGGAACTGATTTTTTCTTATTCCCCGGAACTCAAAGACTTCAGGCCCATCGGTTGGGGCCGGAAAAGCCGAGCATCCATCTCCTTCAGCGCAGCGGATTTTTTCAACTCAAACTGTACAACCGGGGCGATATCGCGCTGAATATCAATCCCCGGGGCAACTTCTGTCAGGACTAAACCTTCCGGCTGTAATTGGAAAACAGCCCTTTCCGTTACATAGATCACCTTCTGCCCTTTTTCCAGGGCAAAACCGGCGTCAAACGTTCGATGCTGCAGCTGGCGTACGCCCTTGATGACTTTCCCCTCCTGGACGATTTTCAACTGGCCCCCCGAGATTTCTGCTTGGATTCCACCCGCAGTCAGGGTGCCACAGAAAATGATCCTCCTGACGTTGTGCAGGATATCGATAAAGCCACCAGCGCCGGACAACACGTGGGGGAATTTGTTCAACCTACTCACATTCACGTTGCCTTGGCCGTCCACTTCGGCAAAAGCCATGGAGGCGGCATCGATTCCTCCACCGGCCAGAAAATCAAACTGGGCGCCGGACTCGATAATAGCCTCCGGGTTTACGGCTGCCCCAAATTGCAGCCCGGAGAGGGGAACTCCTCCAACCGCTCCGTGTTCGATAGTAAAGGTAATCTCACCGATCAGATTTTCCTCGGCAGCCACCGGGGAGATCAGAGAAGGGATGCCGAATCCCAGGTTGACGATGTCGCCACTCCGCAGTTCCAGCAGAGCTCTGCGAGCGGCAACTTTCTCAATGCTCAGAGGTACGCTCTCCATCTTGCCCAAAGGTTTTTTTATCTCTCCGCTCACAGCCGGGTCATACGTAATTCCAGTTGCCTGTTTTTGCTCCTCATCAATTACAATGGCATCCACCAGGATTCCCGGCACCTTGACCAGCTGGGGGTTTAAATTCCCCCGGCTGGTTATCCTCTTCACCTGGGCAATTACCTTTCCGCCGCAGTTGTGCGCAGCCATCGCCAGATATAGCATGATAGAGAAAGACCCTTCATGCTCCATCGTGATATTCCCCTGTTCATCTGCCGTCGTCCCCCGGATGATCGCCGCATCGATCGGGAAGGATTTATAAAAGAGGTACTCCTTCCCTCGGAATTGGATCACTTCGATTAAATCTTCTTTGGTCTTTTCATTCATTTTGGCTCCGTTGACTCTCGGGTCCACGAAGGTTTTCAATCCTACCTGAGTGATCAGGCCGGGCCTTTTGGCCGCAATTTCCCGATGCAGATCCATCAGTACGCCCATGGGGAAATTGTAACCCTCCACTCGATTCTGGTAGATGATTTCCACCATTTTGGGAGGCTTGGAGGTAGCAGGGGCCGTTACGTACGAACCGCCGATGACCCGCTTGATTAAGCCTTCATGGGCCAGATGATCCGCTCCCCCGATTCCGTAGACGTCTCCAACCGCTACGGGAAAGACGGCAGTCAAATGGCGAGGTGTGCCGGTCTCTAAAAATATCTTTTCCAAAGCCGTGAGGACTTTTTCAGGCACCAGGGCACCGATGATCCCGCAAACTGAAACCGTATCCTCATCCTTAATTAATTGAACCGCCTCTTCAGCCTTCATGATCTTACTGGCCACTTATAATCTCCTTTCCTAACCCACTACTTCCCCTTTTACCGCATCCGTCTCCCTTTTTATTACTTCTGGATTCGCTTGATCATGATCGTTTTATATCCGGATTGAATCACCGTTCCATCTTCTTTGACGACCTCAAATAAAAATTTCACCACTCCCCGGTCAGGTTTGCTTTGGCTCGCCTTTTTCTCGCTCACCTTCACCTTGACGTGGATAGTATCGCCCAAAAAGAAGGGAGCTGCAAACTTCCAGGATTCAATCCCTAAAAAGGCGATGGCCGTTCCTTCTACCAGTCCCAGACGGAAAAATAACCCGTGGGCCACCGCTAGACCCAGCAATCCATGGCCAATTCTTCTTCCAAACTGCGTGCCTTTCCCAAAAGTTTCACTGGTGTGCAATTCGTTATAATCGCCGCTCATCGCCGCAAACATGACCACATCGGTTTCGGTCAGAGTCCGGCTGGGAGTTACGTATTCTTCCCCCTCGACAAAATCATCGAAGTACTTGCCTGGCATGGTCTCATCTCCTTTCCTTAGTTCTTCCTGGCTGACAAACCCAGGCCCATGCCCTGCGCCTGTAGTTCTCTCTGCAGCTGAGCCACATCAAGTTCCCCAGGTAACTTGCGCTGTCTGAGGGCCAGGGCGGCCGCGACTCCGGCGAAACCTCCCCAGCAGACTAACAAGTCCACACGCGCCAGCACCGCAGTTCTTCTTGCCGGTTCATCAACCCATTCCATCGCTTTCCTCCGCTCCTTGGAGGATAGGCAGGTCGTTTCCTGGAAAATATCTGTCCCCGATCAAGAAAGGTAGGTTACGCCCTCTGGGTATTCTTCATACCTGGCTGGGGGAGTTGGATCTTCCTCTGTTCTATTTCAACCCGAGGAATCGGCCCAAAACTTCGGCCATTTCCTGCTTTTCACACACCCCGGCATGGATCTCCGGCAAAGAATTTAATTCTGCAAGCTTTGCCGGAACAGGTTGGCCGGTTAATTTTGAAAGTTCTTCTAAAAGGGAGAATTCATCCTGGCCCGAGGTATTCTCCCCCAGGGCTTCCAGCACAGCCCAGTTGAACTTAAAGGGGCTGGCGGTAGAAGCCAGCAAAGTGGGCGTGCGGTCACCGGTTTCTTCCCTGTATCTTTGCAGGACGCTGTAACCGACAGCCGAGTGAGGGTCCATCAAGTATCCAGACTTTTCGAAAGCTTCCTTCATGGCTGTGAACGTTTCCATGCTGTCAGCAAAGCCGCCGTAGAAAAGGGTTTGGAGCTTCTCCAGCGCGGCTGACGAGATCTCGTACCAGCCCCGGGTCGCAAGTTCTTCCATCCATTGGCAGACGATCTCCGGTTGACGCCCGGATAGCTCGAACAGCAACCGCTCCAGGTTGGAGGAGATCAGGATGTCCATGGAGGGGGATTCGGTTCTATAAAATTCTCGCTGCCGATCATAAATCCCGCTGCGGATGAAATCGGTAAGGACCTTGTTGCGGTTGGAGGCGCAGAGTAGTTTGGATAATGGCAATCCGCATTGGCGGGCGTAATAGGCCGCGAGAATGTTGCCGAAATTTCCCGTGGGGACGCAGATATTGATCGGCTGTCCGAGTTGGATCTTCCCCGCAGCGGCCATCTGCTCATAGGCCGTAAAGTAATAAACGATCTGGGGGGCCAGCCGCCCCCAGTTGATGGAATTGGCGGAAGAAAGTTTGAAGTGAAAGACGGCCAGCCGTCTATTGAGATGGGGGTCAGCGAAAAGCTGTTTAACCCCATATTGGGCATCGTCAAAATTTCCTCTGACGGCACAAACCCCCACGTTTTCTCCCCGCTGGGTAACCATCTGCAAGCGTTGGATCTCGCTCACGCCCCCATAGGGATAAAAAACGAAAATCCGCATCCTTTCAGCCCCAGCAAAGCCTTCCAAAGCAGCCTTGCCGGTGTCCCCGGAAGTGGCCACCAGAATCACTATTTCATACCGCTCCCGCTCGGCCTGGAGGGCGAAAGAAAGCAAACGGGGCATGAGTTGGAGAGCCATGTCTTTGAAGGCTAAGGTCGGCCCGTGCCAGAGTTCGAGGACCGCCAGCCCCTCATCGAGAAACCTAACCGGAGCGACCGAAGGGGAGGCGAAATTCTCAGCATAGGCAGTTTTACAGGCCAAAGACAGTTCGGCCTCTGAGTAATCAGTTAGAAAGGCTTGCAGAATCCTGGCGGCCCGCCCGGCATAGGAATCGCAGTCAGCGCCGGAAAAAGGGTTGGGCCCCAGGAAAGGAAAGGTCGCGGGAACATAAAGGCCGTTATCATCCGCCATGCCCTTGATGATGGCCTTTTTCGAAGACATGGCAGGCGCAGAACCGCGAGTACTTATGTATTCCATGGCCAAACATTACCACATCCGCATCCGTCTGGCAATTCTCTCCTTCCACTTGACCGGATCAGCGGTCCTTAGCCCCGAAAGCCTGCTTGAGGCGTCCCGCTTGGGCAGGGTCCCACCCCGGAAAAGTACGGATCCCTCATTTTGGACTTGACAGGATTCGATTATATCTCTATACTTAGTCATATTAAATGACTAATAAGGAGGTCAGATGAAAGGTACAACGGTAAGCGTGGCGGAGGGAAAGAAAGGATTCAGCCGCCTACTGCAGGATGCCATAGAAAAAAAGGAAAAGATCATCGTTACCAAGAGAAAGAAACCGGTGGCGGTTATTGTTCCCTATGAAGAATATCAGCGATCCATGCGGCTGGAAGGGTATAAGAAAATCATGGAAGCCAGAGAGGCTTTTTCGAAAACTGGGCTCCGGGCTGAGCAGATCTATAAGGAAGCAAAAAAGCAACTGGAGGAAAGGCCATGAAACGGGCCGTAATAGATGCGAGCGTTGTTCTTAAGTGGTACCTTCCCGATGAAAAATATGGCGGAAAAGCTCTGGCTTTATTGACTCGATATATATCCGAGGACCTGGAAATCGCTGCCCCATCCTTGCTGGAATTTGAAGTAATCAACGCTCTGGTTATTGCCCAAAGACGGGGCCGGATCAGGGAAGAGAAAATCATTGCCGCTATAGAAGGCTTCATCAATCTGGGAATCTCCCTAACGGATCTTTCAGACCTCTATTCCAAAATTATTCATTATTGCAAGGCCTATAATCGTTCCGCCTATGACGCCAGTTACTTAGCTGTGGCAGACAGGGAAGCAATAACCCTGATCACAGCCGACGAAGGCTTGTACAATAGCGTGAAGAAGGATTTAAGCTGGGTTAAATGGCTCGGTGATATTTAGAAATTTCTCGTTTTTCTCGCCTTTCCCACCCTTCTCGCCGAAGGGGGATTGCCAAGGCGCTCGTAGAATCAGCCTGCGGCCTTTTTCTGCAGTGGGGGCTTGACTTTGCAGAGGCCTACCCGCTGGCGCAGGATAAGGCCGAAGCGAAACACAGCTACCACGGCCATCTGAGCATGTACCTGGCAGCGGGTTTCCAGCCGGTGTGGCAACACGACCAGATAATGATTGTGAGGAAGCCGCTGAGGTGATGCGGAGGTTGGCGATTATGCTTTATGATCTTTTAATAACAGGCGGGCAAGTTTTTGATCCCCTCAATAAGAGCTTCAAGAAGGCGGATATGGCTGTGGCCGGTGGTCGAGTCGCTCGCATTGCCCCATCCCTGGAAGGGGAAAAAGCCAGTGAGGTCATCGATGCCTCCGGCCTGATGGTGACCCCGGGACTGATCGACTTTCATGTCCACATCTTCTGGCTGGTTCACAGGATCAGCATCCATCCGCACAACCTCGTTCCCCGCGCTGGCACTACCACCATGGTGGACGGGGGGAGCGCTGGCGCTGCGAATTTCGACGCCTTCAAGGAATTTATCCTTACCAAATCCGAGCTCAATTTACTGGCCTTCCTCAATATCAGTATTCTGGGCCAGATCTTCGAGACCCAGATTCCTGGTATGCCCTCCATGAACGAGTATGAAGACCTGCGCCTCGTGAATGTTTCTGAGACCGTAAAGTGCATCGAAGCAAACCGCGATCTCATCGTGGGCGTCAAAGTCCGCGCCTTTCACGGACTTACCAACCTGACTCCTGTGCATGCGGCCCTGGATGCGGCAGAAGAAGCTGATGTTCCGGTCATGATCCATACCTCTCCACCGCCTCCTTCGGTAAGCCAGTACATGCCTCTTCTCAGGCCAGGTGACATCGTGACTCACCTTTACCATCCTCAGCCAGGAGGGCTTATCGACCGCCAGGGAAAAATCAGGCAGGAATATCGAGATGCGCGGGAGCGCGGCGTCCTCATGGAGACTGGCCTCGATCGATGGCACACCGATTTTGAAGTGATGAAACGCGGGGTAGGAGAAGGTTTCTGGCCGGATATCATCAGCACTGATGTTACCAGGTTCAATGTAGAGCCCTTCGTGCGGGATGTATTATTCACGGCGAGCAAGCTTATGGCAGCGGGAATGCCGCTCGAAGAGTCACTGGCCGCAATCACTATTAACCCGGCCAGGGCCATGACGCGTCCCCAGCTGGCTGAGTTGAAGGAAGGAGGGCCCGCCAACATTACAGTGTTGGAGCTGCTAAAGGAGGATATTACCTTCGTGGATTTCTTTGGCCAGTCCCTGAAGGGGAAAGAGCGGCTCTGCTGCCACTGGCTCATCAATAAAGGGAAGGTGGTAAAGTAGAACAGGTACTTTTGGTGTTTGAACTAAACGCAAGTAGATTTGCATTTAGTAGCACTATTTGCAAATAAGCATTGAGGATGCAGCCTACCTTCTCAGCTTTTCTTTTAATCTTTTGAAATCCCCCCACGTAAACCCCTCCCACTGGCAGGGGAGGATGGAGTTGTTATGGAATAAAGGTTCATTTTGAATGTCGAAAGAGGACATTTGCTTCGCTTTCTCAAACATGGGAGTGCCGGGAATGGGGGAATATTCTACCAGGATGGCCTTTGCCCCAATCTCTTTTACGAAAGCAATACTCTCCTCCACTTCTTCTACTCTCTGGCCCGGCAGCCCGGCCATGAGATAAACCCCAATCTCTTCGCCTGCATACCCGGCTTTCCTTAAATACCGAACAGCCCTCTGGAACTCCTGGTTATTTACTTTTCCTCCAGTTTCGATCTGGACTTGTTCATTTGATGTCTCCAAACCAAGCCGAATCGTTGTGAATCGACTACGATAAAGAAGGTCAGCCACCTCCTGGTCTATCATTTTTATATGGAGAGCATTGGGGGTGTGGAAGTTACATCGAATCCCCCTCCGGATAACCTCTTGCAAAATTTTCATGATATGTCCGGCTGGATCGATCAAAAGGGCATCGTCGTAAAAAGCAAATTCAAGTGCGCCGAATTTTACATTCCAATAGATGATCTCCTCGACTACCTTTTCCGGAGGCCTGGACTGGAAATCCTTCATTAGCTTTGAGACTGCGCAGTAAGTGCAGGAGAAAGGACATCCGCAGCGGGTCAGCAGGCAGACATATTCCAGCCGGGGATAGAGATCGAACGCTGGATAAGGCCAGAAGAGAAATTCCTCATCGGCCAGGGGGGCAGAATCCCCCAGGTATTCTGAAATCACCTGCATCTTTTCTCCATCCCAGGGTCCCGGGAGAACCCGGTCTGCGCCGGAACATCTTCGGGCATGATCTAAGCAGAGGGTAGCATAAGTTCCTCCCAGGAGGATGGGCACCCCTGGAATGTTCGCTCGCAGGAATCCGATTGTCTCGAAGAGGCCTGTGTACCAGTAAGTCATCGACGAAGTAGTTAAAATGAGCTGCGGGCGCGGGAAGGCTGAAAGGAATTCTTTTAAAACATCTGGCGGCACTCCATAACGTCGATATTGCCGAGGGATATCCCGGAGAACCTCCGGTTTGGGTATATTCTCTTTATAAAAATGTCCCCGCCCGAAATTTCGGCGTTTTGGGGTTTTCAGGGCCGCCATAAACTTCGAAGGCAATGATCTAAGATTCAGGCAATCGAGCAAAAAAACCTCAAAACCCCTCGCCCGCAGAATACTGCCCAGGTAAAGAAGCCCGAGGGGCTTCAACCAGAAATCGTAGGCCGCAAAATCATGGATCCAGGGATTAACTAAAAGAATGGAATTCTTTTGGGAAGGGCGAATCATGGCGGGAAAATTAGAAAAGCTTCATCTGATTCGCTTCCACCGCCTCTTCGGAGGGTCCTCTTTCCCGCTCTTCGCGGGAGAAAATCTGAATTTTTCCGAAAACTCCATCATACCCCGGGATGATTTTCAACTTTCCTTCGCGAACTCGCAAAATTCCTTCCAGAATGATTGGCGGGGTAAAGGAGGAAAGATCTTCCGGAGATAGTTCCAAAAGGATGTCAAGTTCTGAGCCTCCTCGTTCCACCAGGCGAAGGTATTCTTTCTCCACAGAGCCAGCATTGGTTCCTACTCCCAGAGCATCGGCGATGATCTCCTCCAGCGGAACCAGATGCAATGCTGGAATGGCCTTGGCCGGAATCGCTCCCTCTGGCCGGTCGGCTAACTCCTCCACCCGATTCATCACTCCCACGGTCAGGCGCCTGCCGCAAACGGGACAGAGGCTCTTATGTTTTCTGGTTTCCTTTGGAGAAAAGAGAATGCCGCAGTTCCGATGGCCGTCGAAATGATACTTGCCCTCTTCAGGGAAAAATTCGATGGTAAAGAGAATTTTCCGCGGGTCTTTCTTCCGGATGGCTTCGGCAATGGCGGCATAACTCAAATCGCAGTTGAAGATGTTAGCTTCGCGTCCGATTTTGTTCGGCGAATGGGCGTCAGAATTGGAAATCAAAGTGATGTCATCCAGCCCTGAAAGCCGCCAGTTCATCTCCGGGTCAGAGGAGAGACCTGTCTCGATGGCATGGATATGCTTTGATTCTTCTTCGAAGCATTCGGAGATGGAATCAAACCCGGAGTTCGCCCCGAAGATCGAGAACCAAGGTGTCCAGGCGTGGGCCGGGATGAGCAGGCACTCCGCAGAGAGGTCCAGGATCATCTTCAGGAGATCTTTTGCGGAAAAACCAAAAATTGGCCGGCCATCAGAGCTCACCTTGCCGAATTTGGCCAATTTGGAATTGATCCGCTCGACAACCTCGAAGGATGGAGCGAAGATCAAGGTGTGGATTCGCCTTGATTTTCCCCCCTGGGTATACATGTTGCTCACTTCCGCCGTGAGCATGAACTGCGTGCCCTGAGGATCTTCTTTCAGGGCAAATAGCCCATTGCCCAGGGGGCCCAATTTGGATTTCAGGTCGAGAAAATAAAGCGGGTGGGTGAAATCCCCGGTTGCCAGGAGCTTGATCCCTTTTCGCTTGGCCCATAAAGATAGAGTCTCGACCTCCATGTCCCGACTTGTGGCCCGGCTATACTTGGAATGGAGGTGAAGGTCGGCGATGAATTTCATCTCAGCTCTTCGCTCCTGGGGTTCAAAGATTCGTCTTCATCTTTCTTTCAAGAGCTTTCGGACGGTCTCCACATTCTTGGCCACAATCTGGGCGCATTTCCGCCGCAGATTCATCTCTTCAAATTTCTTCCGATCCTCCGGCTCCAAAAGATTTAAATGGATGATCTCCCGGCATTGGATGGTTTCGTTGTCCCTCTCGAATGCCCGGATCATCTCCTGAACTTTCGCATAAGCCTTATCTCTCTGGTCTTTTTCCTCGGCCTTAGTCCGGCCATAGCAAAGGCCAAGCGCCATGCCGCCTCCGATTACTGCCCCGCAAACCGTTCCCCAGCGGGCAACTCCTCCTCCGAAAGGAGTGGCCATCTTCAATGCCTGGGTCTGGTCAAAAATCAGTTCCTCCCCGAGGACCTTGACAGTTATCTCCGCTCAGTTGAAGCCGCTTTCCATGAGCGCATACGCCCTCTTTTCTAAATCCGCTGCCGTTTCCATGTAGAGACTCCTTTTTTACTGAGAAATATCTATTTGCCTTTCAACGTATTATATGGGTCCCCGAACCCAATGTCAATTTAAAGGGACTCTGTGGCGGGGGGATGCACATGTGCCGATCTTTATTGGGAAGATGAAAAGGGATCGACGCTCAGAAAGATGATGAGGGGGAATCTCTTTTTTCTTGGCAGGGGGCCAGCAGGGGTGTATGATTCCCATAGCAGGAAGGCCAAACTGAAAAAGAATTCCCTTTCCGCAAGATGACTGGGAGGTTTATTGACCTATGAAAATCTATGGTTCAAAAGACGCAAGAGATGAACCTCGAAAAGGATACACCCTCGGCATCTTAGCTGAGGTCCCTCTCCCTAAAGAAGTATCCAGCGTAGGTTTCTTTAGACCTAGCATTCCACCCCAGGGTAAATTAAGAAACCATTACCATGAGGGTTCAATGGAGTTTATGGTTTTTGCGCACCATTCTCAAATAAGGATGGGGGATGAGATATACACCATTTCCCCGGGTGAAATTGTCTTGATATTCCCGGGCGAGCCTCATGAAATTATAGCCGGCGCCGAAGGATCTTCCCCCTTGATAATTAAATTGCCCAATAACCCGGAAGATATCAAGTTCTTGGAGAAAGGATCTTCTGTTGATGAGTAGGAAAAAAAATAAAATCGACTAACTTTTCGAAAAGAAAATTGCCAATTGGGATTGATTTAGGAGGCCCTATTCATGTTTGACCCGCAATTGCTGGAGAAGCTTAGAATTGAAAAGGCCGAGTGGGAACAAATTTTAAAAAAAGATATAGAACGCTTCGGGGAGCGTCGCCAAGAATTTTCTTCCAGTTCCGGAATCCCTTCCAAAAATCTCTACACTCCCTCGGACCTTGAGGACGAAAGGATTGATTATCTCCGAGATATTGGACTGCCCGGAAAGTATCCTTTTACTCGCGGAATTTATCCGAATATGTATCGCCGAGAACCATTCACCTTCCGAATCTATACTGGATTTGGAACGCCCCGAGAAACCAATCACCGAGTGAAGCTTCTATTGAAATTAGGGGTCAATGATCTTCAATTAGCCGCAGACCTTCCCACTCAAGTGGGCTATGATTCAGACCACATTATGTCTCGGGGAGAAGTGGGCAAAGTGGGCGTGGCCATCGATTCATTGAGGGACATGGAGATGATTTTCGATGGAATCCCTCTGAACTCCTTTAAGCGGGTAAGTACCCTCTTCAACTCTCTCGGGCCCATCGCCCTCTGTCTCTTCATGGCTCTTGGAGAAAAACAGGGATTGGCTATAAAGGATTATGGGGTCGATTTGCAAAACGATGTCATCAAAGAGTATGTCTGCCGGGGGACCTACATATTCCCCATGGAAGCAGGCGTCAGGCTTTGTACCGATGTGGTCCGTTTCTGCGCCGAGAACGCCCCTCACTGGTATCCGATGACCATATGCTCGAATCATCTGAATGCCGCGGGAGCCGGCTCCACGGCAGCTACTGCTTTTGCCATCGCTAATGGGATGGTGTATATACGGGATATTTTAAAGAAAGGAATGCCCATCGATCGATTTGCTTCCCTGCTCTGTATGTTTCTGGACGAACGGGAGGATTTTTTTATCACCATTGCCAATCTACGAGCTACTCGCCGGCTTTGGGCCAGAATCCTGAAGGAACAATTTGGGGCAAAGGACGCGAACTCCATGGCGCTCAAAATTACTTCTTATAGCCATGGGGGCGAAACTCTCCGTGAACTTCTGAATAATTCTGCCCGTATCGCCTACGCCGCTCTGGGTTATGTTCTCGGGGGTGTGCAATTCCTCTATAATGCTTCCTTTGATGAGGCGGTCTCCTTAGCCTCTGAGGATGCTGTTAAAGTGGCGGTCCGAACGCAACAAATTTTAGCTCATGAATTAGGGATTACGAATACGGTAGATCCTTTGGGTGGGTCTTATTACATCGAGACCTTAACCAATCAAATTGAGCGTCGCATGAGACAGATTATAGAAAAGGTGGAATCCTTAGGCGGTGCCCTTGAAGCCATCCGGAAAGGGTATTACCAGAGCGTGATTGCCGAGGGAGCAAGTCTGCGTCAGAAGCGGTTTGAGGAAAGAGACATGGTTTCTGTTGGAGTGAATGTTTACCGCACGGAAGAGGAAGATCCGGAACCGCTCTTTCGGATGAATCAACAGTCCGAGGAAGAGCAGATCAGGAATTTGCAAGCCTTGCGCCGTGAGAGAAACTCCCGAGAAGTCCAGTCGGCCCTCTCGGCTGTAAAGCGCGTGGCCAAAAGCGAAGACAATCTAGTCCCAGCCATTTTTTCTGCCATTAAGGCTTATGCCACAGTAGGCGAGATGAGCGACGTTTTGCGGGAGGTCTTCGGCGAATATAAAGAGGCCGTATCATACCTGTGATGGAGGTCCATGGAAGAAAAAATTCGCATTCTCATATCCAAGGTAGGGCTGGATGGACATGATGTGGGCGCTAAACTTGTAGCCCGGGCCTTGCGGGATGCTGGAATGGAGGTCGTCTATGCCGGGCTCCGCCGTACTCCCGAAGAGGTGGTGACCATAGCGATCCAGGAGGATGTAGATGCTATCGGCATCAGCATTCTTTCTGGTGCCCATATGACCTTTTTCCCCCTTATTTTAAAACTCTTGGCGGAGAAAAATGCCTCCGACATCATGCTCTTTGGAGGAGGCGTGATTCCAGTAAGGGATATCAAAGAACTGAAGCGCCTGGGAGTAAGAGAGCTATTTACGGCTGGAACGACTACCTCCCAAATCGTCGAGTTCGTCAAAAAGGAGAGTGGCAAAAGGAGAGGGGGGAAAGGCTAATGGATCTTTCTTTCAAGCCCTTTCCAGTAGGTATAGGGCAACGCTCGCCGCAAGATCTTTCCCGTGTCGCTTTAAATAATCAATCGATTTGAACCCAAGGCCTTTCCCCTGCCCCACGTCCATAGATGAAAATCGTCCTCCGGCCATGAGCCGGCACCATCACAGCTTTTCCGGTAAAGGTAGAGGCACTTTGGCAAGCCAGCCAAATGGCTGCCTCGGCCACGTCTTCTGGCTTGACCCAACGATCAGGATTTTGTTCTGGGAAAAGTTTTCTGGCTGATTCTGTGTCCGTAAGACCTACCGGACAGAGGGCATTGATGGCAATATTGTATTCTTTTACCTCCTCAGCCAACCCAAAAGTCAGCCTCTCTACCCCTGCCTTGGATACTCCGTAAGCGATACGCCCCTTCCCTGAGCGAACTGCGGCAATGGATGAAATATTGATGATACATCCGGCCTTCTGTTCGATCATTTGGGGCAGTACAGCTTTGATGCAGAGAAAAACTCCGCGGAGGTTGGTGGCCATCGTTTCGTCCCAGCTCTCAATCGGGTAATCGACCAAGGGAGAATGGTAATTTGGAAAGACTCCGGCATTATTGACCAAAATATCCACCCGCCCAAAGGTTTCCAGGGCTTGCCTCACGATGGTGTTGACATCTTCCTCCCGGCTTACATCGGATCTCACGGCAACGGCTTGAGCGCCCATGGACCGTATTTCTTCGGCAAAGGAGAAAAGGGAACGGGCTTCATTTCCTTCTGATTTGCCCCGTGAACAGATTACTACCCCCGCTCCCTCTCCGGCCAGGGCTGCCGCAATCGCCTGCCCAATCCCCCGGCTGGCCCCAGTGATAATGGCATATTTACCCTCCAGATGCCGATTTTTCATCTTTTACATTCCCTACCTTTTACTCGCTCTCGACTATAACCTTCTTTTTCCGGTTCCGGAGGAAATTCAGAGAGCTCTGCCAGATCTTGGGATGGCTCAAAATCCCGATGCTCATGACCAGGATGCCCAAAAGGTCTGTTCTTGTTCCGGGAGTGATCAGGCCGATAAAGGCTCCGAAGAAAAGAGCCCTCTGAAAAATATTCCAGCGGATATTCCCAACGTAAGAGGTGCCGATGATGGCCATGCTGACAGCGGCAACCCCGATGGTCGCCGTTATTGCCGCCTGGATTATTTCCAACGAAGGACCTTTTATCATCAACACGGGGTGGTAAACAAACAGGAAGGGGACGATATAAGCGGAGATCCCCAAACGGGTTGCCGTCCATCCAGTCTGCATGACCGAAGTTCCCGAAAAGCCGCAGGCCGTGTAAACAGCCCCACAAACGGGGGGAGTGATGGCCGAGATGCAAGCGAAATAAAAAACAAAAAGATGGGCTGCCA
>JACRCA010000046.1 GCA_016234425.1 Deltaproteobacteria bacterium
GAACAAAATTACCTTCAGGCCTACGGGGGGGACGGGTGAAGGCATCACCGCTCTGCAAAAGGGAGGGGTGGAGGCTTTTTACGTGGGCGAGCCCACCTTCAGCAGACTCAAAGAGAAAGGAGAAGTTTGGTGGCGGGTTCTGTATGACATCCGCGAAGTATTGCCCTGGTTCATTCAGACTTTTTGGGTGGCCTCCAAGGAGTTCCGGGAGAAGCACGGAGAAGCCTTGCGCCGCCTCCTCAAGGTCCGGACCGACAGCGTTAGGCACATCCAGGAGAACATCGAAGAAGCAGCAAATATTTATGCCAAACACATGCATATCGACTACAAGATGGCCTTGGGCGTCCTGAAAGATTACGATGTGAAGACCTACTTCAGCGATGGTCGTTTCAAGAAAGAGACACTGGTCGATCTGGCTTCGGTGATGATTGAGGTCAAGGAACTGCCGCCAGGGCAGGAAGTGCAGTGGTCGAAGATGGTTGATCAGAGTTTCCTTCCTGAAGAGATGAAGATTGTGCTTCCTTCTTGAGGGGAGTTTAGGGGAGAGCCGTTGCCTATGGGGTTTGTGATAGAGATCCGGGGACTTTCTAAAGTTTATCCCACACCCGAGCGCCCACAGGGGCTTAAAGTCTTGGATGACATAGCTTTCGGCGTCGAGGAAGGGGAGTTTCTGACAGTTGTCGGGCCCTCAGGATGCGGAAAGACCACGCTCTTGGAAATCATGGCTGGACTGAGAAAGCCCACCTCTGGAGGAATCTACCTCGACGGCCGGATGATTACGGACCCCGATCCAGCCATTGGGATTGTGTTTCAGGAGGAATCTACTTTCCCCTGGCTGACCGTGGAAGAAAACATAGGCTTCGGCCTGCGCATGAAAGGGGTAGGCAAAGATGAAAGGGAAAGGCAGGTTCAGGAAGTCATTGATCTCGTAGAGTTGCCAGGGTTTGAGAAACGGTATCCTTTCGAGCTCTCGGGTGGGATGCGGCAGCGCGTCTCCTTAGCCCGGACCATCATCATGCACCCCCGGGTAATTTTGATGGATGAGCCTTTCGGAGCCTTGGATGAACAGACCCGCCTGACCCTGGGGCTGGAAATCCTGCGCATCGCCGAGCGGACGCAATCGACCATCGCCCTGATCACCCACAGCATCAACGAGGCGGTGCTGCTTTCAGACCGGATTGTAGTTTTGACCCGCAGGCCGGGAAGGGTAAAAAGTGTCATTCCTTCCAAACTGGCCAAGCCCAGGTCTGTCGATACCTTGAGCGATGCCTTGTTCGCCAAGTTGGTCGGCCAGATCTGGAAAGACCTGCGGGAGGAGGGGTACCGAGAGCGGGATGAAGACTGAAGTCGCTCCCCTAAAGAAAAATATCATAGCCACCCAATGGCTTGTTCTTGTGGTGGCGGGAGTTTCCCTGGGCGCGCTCCTCCATTTCTTCCGGCAGCCCGTGCTCATTCCCCTGGATCAGATCCTGAAGGGAGCTTGGGCCCTGACTGTGGATCAAGGCTTTCTACGGGCCTTCTCCGCTACTATGGTCCTTATCCTAGGCACTTTCGTTTGCTCTACCCTTACGGGTTGCCTTCTGGGAATGGGGATGTGGCGGAGAAAGGGCCTGCGGGATGCCCTGGCCCCCTTACTCCAAGCTTATTATGCCCTCCCCAGCTTTGCCCTGTATCCGGTTTTCGTTGGTCTTCTGGGAATGAATGTGCTCCCCATTATCTTAACTGGCTGGCTCTTCTCTTTCCCGGCCATCGCCCTGAACGTGGCCATGGGGTTGTTAGAAGTGCCGGAGGTCTACATCAAAGTGGGCAAAAGCCTATCCTTGTCGCCGAGGCAATTGTTCTTCAGGATCCAGCTGCCAGCCTCCCTTCCCCACTGGTTCACAGGGTTCAAGCTGGGGTTCTGCTACTGCCTGATCGCCATCCTGGCTTCCGAGTTCATCCTCTCCGTTTCTGGCGTGGGGCGTTGGCTATCGGATTCCTTCACCGGGTTTGAATTCCAGAATCTTTATGCTGGAATATTTATCGTCCTCCTGTTGGCCGCAGTCATCGTCCTGTTCTTGACATGGTACGAGGTGCGCTTCTACCGGAGGTGGTCGGTTAGATGAGTGGCTGGCGGAGGGGTATGCGAACCTATGGCCTGGTGGTGGTCTTTTTTCTCGCCGGCTGGCAGGCCATCTCCTGGATCGTCCCGAGATTCGCCCTCTCCTCTCCTTGGGAAACGGTGCAGACCCTGGTTTACCTCCTCAGCCAATCCTGGTTTTTCAGTCATCTCTCCATCACTCTCTATGAAACGATCCTGGCTTATCTTTTCGTAATTCTGACTGGGCTAAGCGTCGGGATCGTCTTGGGACTCAGCCGCTTCTGGGGAGAGGTAGCTGAACCATATATTGTCTCCATCTACAGCCTGCCCAAAGTCCTACTCTACCCGATTTTTCTCATTCTCTTCACCGTGGGGGCGGCCTCGAAGATTGCTTTCGGCTGGTTTCATGGCATTTTCCCCTTGATCATCATGACCCGCAATACAGTTAAGAATATCAACCCCGTCTACCTTAAAATAGCTTACTCTTTCCATCTGAACTTTTTCCAGTTATTTAAGGCCATTCTCCTGCCCTATGCCCTGCCCAGTATTGTCACCGGGCTGAGGCTGGGGTTTAACCTCACCTTGCTGGGAGTGGTTCTGGGAGAGCTGATCGCTTCCTCTCGTGGGCTGGGTTACTTGCTGGCAGCCCGGGCTGCCGAAGGGTTCATCGTCGAGGAAGTGATCGCCATCGTCCTTTTCCTGTTCCTTTTCGCCCTGGCGATCAACGGGGGCTTTGGGCTCTGGGAGCGCAGTCTGACCCGGGGAGAGCGAGCGGCTCGTTATGGCAGGTAAAGGTGAAAGCGCCAGAGGCTATTAAGGATTTTTGGATGACTTTGTAAGGAGGGTCAATGGGGAAAAAGATTGTTGCCCTGGGGGGAGACGGAGTTGGCCCGGAAATCATGGCCGTCACCTGTGAAATTCTGGAGAAGGCTGGCTTTGATTTAGAAATCAAAAAACCACTCCATGGAGAAGCAGCTCGGAAAGCAGGGAAAGAAGTCTTTCCCGATGAAGTGAAAAACCTCTGCCTCACCTCCGATGCCACCCTTTTTGGCGCCCAGGGAGGAATCAGCCGACCGATTCTCGATTTTCTGCGGTGGGGTCAGGACAATTTCGTGAACATCCGCCCGGCCAAATATTATCCCGGGGCCCTAAGCCCTTTGCAAGATCCTCAGGGAATCGACTTCGTCATCCTAAGAGAAAACACCGAGGGCCTCTATCCTTCCCGCGAAGGAGATCTAACCCTTTTATCTCAGGCTCTGCCCCAGTTCAAAGACCGGCTCGGAAAATCAATTGCCGAGTACGGCCCAGGGAAATTTGCCATCCGGGTGATCAGTGAAAAAGGAGTGGATCGCCTGGCCAAGTTTACTTGTGCCTTCGCTTTGGAAAGAAAAAATCAGGGTCATCCCGGCAAGGTTACGGTAGTGACCAAGTCTAATGTTCTATCCCAGACCGATGGCCTCTTCCAGCGAAGAATGGAGGAGGAATGTAAGAAGAATCCAGGGCTGATTCATGAACATTTTCATGTCGATGACGCTGCCCGCCGCCTGGTCCGCTTCCCCAAAGATTTTGACGTGCTGGTCACTTCCAATATGTTCGGAGATATCCTGGCCGATGAAGCTGCCGAGTTAGTTGGAGGGCTGGGACTTGCTCCCAGTGCCTGCATCGGCGGGAAAAAGCCATATTTTGAGCCTGTCCATGGATCAGCCCCGGACATTGCCGGCAAAGGAATCGTTAACCCCACGGCCATGATTCTTTCAGCCAAGATGATGCTGGATGATCTGGGGATGAAAGAGGAGGCCCTGATCTTGGAAAAGGCCCTGGCAGAAGTATACCGGGAAGGGAAATATCTGACTCCCGACCAGGGGGGAAAGTCTTCGACTCGGGAGTTTGCTAACGCAGTGCTGAAAAAAATCTAAAAAACTTTTCACCGCCGAGACCGCTGAGAGCGCGGAGGGCGTCCTCCGCGTGCTCTACGGTGAATAAGTACAAGGAGTGAAAGATGGGAATGACCTTAGCGGAAAAAATCTTAGCGCGGGCCTCTGGCCGGCAATCTGTCAAAGCAGGGGATTTTGTGGTGGCCAGCATCGATTTGGCCATGACTCATGAAGGATTGAGGGGGGCTTACCCTGTTCTGAAAGAAGCAGGAGTAAAAAAATTGTGGGACCCTGAGAAAGTGGTCAACCTTTTCGATCACTGGGTCCCCGCCCCTACTGTGCAAGCTGCCATCCACCATAAGACCCTTCGGCAAGCAGCCGCAGAATTCGGCATCCGGCATGTTTACGGGGAAAACGCTGGCATATGCCATCAAGTCCTCCCAGAGAAGGGTCATGTCGTTCCGGGAGATCTGATCGTAGGCACGGATTCGCACACCGTTACTTACGGCACATTTGGTGCCGCGGCCACAGGCATTGGTTATTCCGAGATGGCCTATGTCCTGGCCACCGGAAAGCTCTGGTTCAGGGTTCCGGAGACCATTCGTTTCCAGATGGAGGGCAATCTTTCCTCTGGGGTTATGTCCAAAGACCTTCTCCTTTACCTGGCCGGAAAATATTCTGCGGAAGTCGCCCAATACAAAGCCATTGAGTTTAGCGGTTCCACGGCTAAAAAAATGAGTCTTTCCAGCCGGATGACCATGAGTAACATGTCTGTGGAGCTGGGCGCCAAGTTCGGGTTCTTTGAGCCGGATGAAAAAGTGGCCGATTTCCTAAAAGGGCGAGCGAAAAAACCTTACGCCTTGATAAAAGCTGACCCTGGTGCTTCCTATGAAAAAGTCTTCCAGGTGGATACTTCCAAAATAGAACCACAAGTGGCCCTCCCCTCCAACGTGGACAACGTCCAACCCGTCTCCCAGCTGGGAAAGGTGACCATCAATCAGGCTTTTATTGGCTCCTGCACCAACGGGCGCATCGAGGACCTGAAGATCGCAGCCGAGATTCTGCGAGGGAAGAAGGTGAATCCCCAGGTGCGTCTACTGGTGATCCCTGCATCCTGGGAAGTTTATCGAGAAGCGCTGAAATCGGGAATCTTGGAGACCCTGGTGGATGCCGGGGCGATCATCTGCAATTCCACCTGCGGTCCCTGCTTTGGGGGACATATGGGACTTCTGGCCCCAGGCGAGCGGTGCGTCGCCTCTATCAACCGCAATTTTCAGGGACGCATGGGTAGTAGCGAGGCGGAAGTTTACCTGGGATCCCCCGCCACCGTGGCATCCTCGGCCATCGAGGGAGTTATCGCTGATCCGAGGCAGTACCTTATGGAGAACAAATGAAACCACTGAGGCCACAGAGAAAAGAATTCTTTTATTATCTAAATTATTGAAGTCTCTGTGTCCTCTGTGGTTTGTCTTTAGGAGGTTAAAATGCAGATCATAAAGGGTCGGGTATGGAAATTCGGAAACGACATTAACACTGACCTCATCAGCCCGGGAAAGTATTTGGACGGGACCATCGATGAGATCAAAGGACACGTGCTGGAAGCGATCAACCCCAGGTTTGCCAAAGAAGTCCGTAAGGGCGATATCCTGGTTGCCGGAAAGAATTTCGGCTGCGGTTCAAGTCGCGAATCAGCTCCCCAGGCCTTGAAAGCCTTAGGCATAGACGCTGTCATAGCCGATTCTTTCGCCCGCATCTTCTTCCGTAATGCCGTCGCCATTGGCCTTCCAGTTTTGGCCTGTCCCTCGGTCTCTCAATCCTTTATAGAGGGAGAAACCCTGGAGCTGGACTTAGAAAAGGCTCTGGTGAAAAATTTGGATCGGAATGTTTCTCTAACTGGATCCGCTCTCCCCCGAGAAATGCTCGAGGTGCTGAATAAAGGAGGAATTGGTCCTGTTTTAAAGGAAATGTTTGGAGGGCGATAATAAAAGCAGAATTCAGTAGTCAGAAGTCAGAAATGAAATCTCCTTAAGTTTCTCCACCATCTTTTTCAGGTGGAGCGGAGTGGAGCCGCAGCAACCAGAAACAATTCGCGCTCCCTTCTCGATCCACTGCCCTACGTGTTCGGCAAACTGTTCAGGCCCAACGGTGTATTTCTCCCGTCCATTTACTACCTGGGGCGAGCCAGCATTAGGCTTGGCAATGAGCGGTTTGCCACAGTGGGCCTTCAGAAGCTGGAGCACTTCGGTCATCTGACCGAGGCTGAGACTGCCACAATTGGCTCCGATGACGTCGGCTCCTTCTGCCTCCAACCGCTCTGCCGCCATCTCCGGGCTTATTCCCATCATCGTTCGATATCCCTGGGCTGCAGGGTCGAAAGCCAGCGAAACAATGACCGGTAGTGAGGTTTGCGTTTTGGCCGCTCGAAGAGCAATAACCGCTTCTTCCAGGTCATACATGGTGAGAATGTTGATAATCTCCGCCCTGCTTTCGGCCAAGACCCGGGCTTGCTCAGAATAGACATCCAGGAGTTCCTCCGGGCTTACTTCTCCCAAAGGCTTCAAGATTTTGCCCGTAGGGCCGATATTTCCAGCCACGAATCCCCCCTCGGGTTGGATGTCCTTGATGATTCGGATAACCTCTTGGTTTAACTCTTCAACTTTTTCCGCCAGGCCGAACTTATTTAGGGAAATCCGATTCAAGGAGGAAGTGGCTCCAGCAACGATATTGCAACCGACCTGATAATAATCCTGAACAAGTTGTCGGTACGCATCTGGATGTTCGACAATCCACTGGCTGATGCATCCCCCCAGATTCGCTCCCACCTGATGTAACATGGTCCCCATGGCCCCGCTCATGACCAGGATTTCTTTTTCCAATCTCTTCAGGAATGATTCACCCATCTTCATCCTCCCGGACCGCTTTTGGGGTAAATATAACACGGTCCCGGTCCTTCTGGGGAGGATATTCTGGCTTGCCACCC
>JACRCA010000047.1 GCA_016234425.1 Deltaproteobacteria bacterium
CATCAAAGCCAGCTCCTTCTTTCCTACCATGCACTTCGTTTCTGCGGTTAATGGGCAATGGATGGTGAGGAAATCGATGGAGGGTAGCATATCTTCCAGACACTTCTCTTTTTTAACCCCAAAGGAATTCATGATTTCGGCAGAGACATAGGGGTCATATCCCTTCACTTTCATGTCAAAAGCCGTAATACATTTCCGGGCGACTGTGGAGCCGATGCGTCCCGTGCCGATGATGCCCAGTGATTTCCCCTCCAGATCGATCCCGGTCAGGTTGAAGCGCTTGAGCAGGGCAGTAAATTGCCCCACTTCTCCCTTCGGCATAGCCTGCATGGCGGCCTGAGCTTGAGGAATTCGTCTGGCCAAGCACAGCATAAAACCCACAGTCAGCTCGGCCACCGATTCTTTGTTCGCTCCCGGGGTATAAGTCACCAGGATGCCACGCTTTGTAGCTTCCTCCAGATCCACCGAATCTACTCCCACACCATGCCGGGCGATGACTTTGAGGCGAGGAGCATGATTCATTTCCTCAGTCCGGACTTCAATCTTTCGGGCGATGATTCCATCCGCCTCTTTTAGGGCTTTTAGAAAAGCCTCCCGGGATGTATCCCTGGGTCGAACTACCTCGGCGGATTTTTCCAATAAAGCCACAGCAGCCGGATGAATCACTTCCCCCAAAAATACTTTCATCTTCCCTCCTTTTTAAAACATCGTATTGTAAAAACTAGCCAAAGATATTTGAAATTTCCCTCACGCAACGCCCTCCCCCTGCGACGGGGGGTAGAGATTCGCTTATTTCATTTTAGATATCCAGCGGGCCATGGCCATTATAGAACTGGGCAAATGATTTTCAAGTAGTTATATAATGGCCACGGCATTGATTTCGATAAGAGCATCGGGATGGACGAACCCTTTAACTTCCACCAGAGTACTCGTTGGGTATGGTTCCTTGAAATACTTAAAGCGGATGTCGTGGATATCCCTTAAACCACTCATATCCTTCACGAACACAGTGACCTGGACAACATCATCCATGATGCCCCCGAGTTTTTTCAACGCCCCTTCAATATTCTTGAGGACCTGATCGGTTTGAGCCCGGATGTCCCCCTTACCGATAAACTGTTCCTTCTCATCAAAAGCAATTTGCCCGGAAACCCAAATCATCCGCTTAACCTGAGATAAGTCAAGGGCCAGGCCATTGCAGAAGGCCACCTTCATTCCCATGGCACTGCCGAATGGAATGCTATCCTTCTTCATGTTCCTCCCTTCCTGCCATTTTTAGTTTTTTTCAAAATCAAACCACAGAGGTCGCAGAGAATCTATCCATTTTCTTTGATCAAAGAGATTTTTTTGGGAACACAGAGTATATCTCTGTGTGCTCTGTGGTTCCATAGATTTTCATTTCCGGTTAGGTGGAGAATATGGGACCTTCAGGTATTGTTTTGCAGCTATCTGGGCTGTACCTTCTCCACCGGCAACCTCCAGGGCTTTGCGATAATATTCTTCGGCCTTGTTTCTTTCCTGGCGAACATCGTGGATCATACCCAGACGAACAAGAGCCCAAGCTCGCACCCGAGCATGATAGGGGGATTTGTCCTGAAGGACGCGCTGGAAATATTCCGAGGCCTGGGCGTATTGTCCTTGGTCAAAATGGATCCTACCCATGAGCTGAAAGTAGCGAGGCCAGAGTTCGGGGCGATACGGAGGTGCGCCTGATTGGATCCTACTCTCAATCTCTCGGGCCACGGAGAGAGCTTCTTCTGCGCGGCCCAGTTCAGAATATACATTGGCCAGACCGAATAATATGTTGTAATTTCGGGGAAATCTTTCCCGCAAATCCTGAGCTATGGGCAGCGCCCGGCTGGGTTCGTTTTCGAAGTTGACGTAGGCGGAAAGCAATTCGGCCTTGGCCAGATCTTTCAATAAATATCCCTTCTTTGCTGCCAGCTCCAACTCCTGAAGGCCTTTGCCTCGGTCTCCTGAGGCAATGAGTAAAGAGGAGAGGAAACGAGTAAAAGCCGGGAGGTGGTCGATGTGGTAGCGGAGCAGGCCCATGGCAAAGTAGACATCGTAGTTTTCCGGCTCTAACTCTCTGGTTGTCTGCAGATAATTCCACATATTCTGGGTCTCTTGGGTTAGGGCGAAATAGCGCTTGCGGGTAATGAGCCAGCGGATCTTGGCCAGCTTAGCCAGGGCCATGGCGAAGAAGGCATCGCCATCCCTGGGGTCCTTCTCGATCCGTTTTTCTCCTTGCGCTGAAGTTTTATCGACATAATGCAGCATAGATTCCTGGTTTCTTTCTCGCTCCTTCTCATCAAAGCTCATTTCATAGAAAAAAAGATGGGCCAATGCCAGGTAGGCATAACCCATGGGGCTTTCTCTGAAAATTTCAGGAATCTTCTTTAACTCCGCAATCCCTCCCTTTTCATCCATGTCGAAAACTTTATCGATGCCCTGCTTGAGATAGTTTTGCATTTCAGCTTTCGGAAGTTCCGCGGCCCACAGTCCTTTTTCTTCGAAAGGATAGAAACCTAAGGTCAGGATTAAAAGGAGGAATTCAATGAAAAAAACTCGTCCCATTTTCTTCTCACCCCCTTTTCCTCTTTCTGATCAGAAGGAGCGAGAGGATAAGGGAGGTGGAGAGGGAGGATAGGCATAGGGTAAAAGCATTTTGGTAAGCCTCAAAAGGAAAAGCACCTCCGATTTTTCCTACCCGATCCATGAGATAACCGGTGAGTGGCTGGAAGGTGGCCACCCCCAGGAAGGGAGCAGGGTTGAGCAAACCCATGGCTGTACCCATCCTCTCCGGCGGAGATTCTTCGCGCACGATCGACCATACCAACGAGAGGGTTCCGGCTAAAGTCATACCCATGACGAAGAAGATCAATCTCAGAGAAATCGATCCGAGTGATGGCCCCAGAAAAACCAGGCAGGACCAGTTGAGCACCTGAGCCCCGATAATAGCGGAGAGAAATTGCCGTTTATTTCGGGCAAAGGTTTTGTCCGTAAGGTACCCTAAAATTGGCCCGCCCAGGATTACTCCGAAGGCGATGATCATGATCAGATTGCTGGCCTGAAGCTTGTCATAACCAAAAACATCCATCAAAAAAGGATATCCCCATAGCCCCTGAAAGGTACTGAAGGGACCCCCGTAAGAAAAGAAAAGGGCCGACATAATCCAGAAAAAGGGAGTTTTCAGGATGTCCGCAAAACCTTGATTTAGGGGCGAATGGTTTTTGCCTGTATCTTCCACCGCCGGGAGGTAACCAGGAGGAAAATCCTGAATGTAGACCCAGGAGAGGATGGCTAAAAGGGAAGTAAGGCCGGCGATGTAAAAGAAGGAGGGCCGCCAGCCAACTTGCTGGATGAACCAGGCAAAGGGCGTGGAGGCCACGATAGCCCCCATATTTCCAAAAGCCAGGAGGATGGCATTCATCTGGGCAAAAGCCCTGGGTCCGAACCAGGGAAGGAGCACTTTCAGGGCCGGGACAAAAACTCCCGCAGCTCCAAAACCTATCAGAGCCCGGGCGAAGGCCGCCCAAAGAAGGGTGGGAGCCAACCCGAACAGAAATGCTCCTAAGAATCCGATGAAGGTGGAAAAAGTTATCACCTTTCTGGCACCAAAACGATCCGCAAGTATGCCTACCATGGGCTGGCTCAAGGCATAGGGATAAAAATAAGCAGAGGACATGCCTCCCAGACTGGCCGCTGACGCGGAAAAAGCTTCCATCAAATAGGGAGCTAATACGGCGGTGGAGACGCGATGAAAATAGACGGAAAAATAGACCGCATTCAGAATAATCAGGATGAGCCAGCGTTGGGGCAGCAGAGTCAAGATGAGTGCCTAAAGTGAAATAAAGTGTGAGTGTCAGTGTCGGTATCGCTCATAAAAGAACTCACACTAACCACTGACACTGACACTTTTTTTAAAGCTTTTTCTTCAGAAGGTCGTTGACCAGCTGAGGGTTTGCTTTGCCCTGGGTCGCTTTCATCACCTGCCCAACAAAAAAACCAAAGAGCTTCTCTTTTCCCTTACGGTAGGCCTGGACCTCCTGGGGGTGAGCGGACAGGACTTGCTCGATGATATTTTCGATTTCGGCGGAGTCCTTAACCTGGACCCAGCCTTTTTCTTGCACGATTTCCTCTGCTCGTTTGCCGCTCTGGTACATCTCTTCAAAGACGCTCTTGGCGATCTTGCCGCTGATGATCCCATCGTCGATCATCTTGAGCATCTCGCCCAGGGAGCGCGCGGAGACCGGGCAGTCTTCTATTTCCCTTTCATCCCGTTTAAGTTCCCTGAGGAGTTCGGACATGATCCAGTTACTGACCACCTTGGGTTTGTTATAGTAGCGCAGGCTATCCTCGTAATAGTTCGCCAGCGCCTTGGAAGTCGTCAGAACTTCAGCATCATATTCTGGGATCCCGTACTGGCGGATGAAGCGCTCCTTTTTGACATCCGGGAGCTCCGGGAGGCTGGCACGAATCTCTTCGACCCATTTAGGGTCCACGACCATGGGAACCAGATCTGGATCGGGGAAATACCGATAATCGTGCGCCTCTTCTTTGCCGCGCATGGAAGAGGTAATGCCTTTGGCCGCATCCCACAGGCGCGTCTCCTGGATGATCTCCTCTCCCTGGTCCAGCAAGCCAGTCTGCCGGCGAATCTCGAAGTCCAACGCTCGCTGAACGTTGCGGAAGGAGTTCATGTTTTTCAGCTCGGTCTTAACACCGAAGCCCTGGTGTCCTTTGGGGCGCAGCGAGATGTTGGCATCGCAGCGAAAACTACCTTCTTCCATGTTCCCATCGCAGATATCCAGGAACATTAGGATGGCCCGCAATTTTCTCAGGTAGGCGCTGGCCTCCTCAGGAGAGCCAATTTCCGGAGCGCTGACGATCTCGATCAGGGGAACTCCTGTGCGGTTGAAATCCACGTAACTATGGGAGCCACGCTCGGAGGAAAGATCATGCAATAGCTTGCCGGCGTCTTCTTCCATGTGAATGCGAAGGATGCCGATGCGCTTTTTGTGTCCATTCAGGTGGATTTCTACATAGCCGTCCGTGGCCAAGGGAAGCTCATATTGGGAGATCTGATATCCCTTGGGAAGGTCGGGATAGAAATAGTTTTTCCTGGCGAACTGACTGTAAGGGGCAATCCGACAGTGCGTGGCCAGAGCAGCCCGTAAGGTAAATTCCAGGACTTTCTTGTTTAGGACAGGAAGACTCCCAGGGGAGCCCGTGCACACGGGGCAGGTGAGGGTATTGGGCTCTCCCCCGAAAAGAGTAGAGCAGTTGCAGAAGATCTTGCTTTTGGTCAGAAGCTGGGCATGAACCTCTAAGCCGATAACCGGTTCATATTCCATTTTACACCTTGTTCATAAATTTGGTTTTCTCAGATGGAAATCTGTATTTTGCTCGTAGGTATAAGCTACCCGGAAAATCTTCTCCTCCTGGAAATGATTGGCCAAAATCTGCAAGCCGATGGGCAGCCCCTCCCGGCTGATCCCGCAGGGAAGGGAGAGACCTGGAAGGCCAGCCAGATTGCAGGGGATAGTGAAGATGTCTGAGAGGTACATCTGTAGAGGATCATCCACTTTTTCCCCCAGCTTGAAGGCTGGAGTGGGAGCTGTGGGCATCAGAAGGACATCGCATTGAGAAAAAGCTTTTTGGAAGTCCTCCCGTATGAGTGTGCGGACCTGAGAAGCTTTACGGTAGTAAGCCTCATAATAGCCTGCGGAGAGGGCATAGGTTCCGAGCATGATGCGCCGTTTGACTTCTGGCCCGAACCCCTGAGACCGACTTTCTCTGTACATCTCCAGCAGGTCGTGGTTTCCCCTGGCCCGCAGTCCGTATTTCACTCCATCATACCGCGCGAGGTTGGAGCTGGCCTCAGCCGGGGCGATGATGTAATAGACGGCCAGAGCGTAATCGCTGTGGGGCAAGGAGACTTCTACTGCCTTGGCTCCCAATTTCTCCAGTGTCCTGATGGCTTCTCGAACTGAGGATTCGACTTCCGGGTCGATGCCCTCGATGAAGCACTCTTTGGGAATTCCCAGAACCATGGAGCGAACGTCGTTGATTAAAGATTTTGTATAGTCAGCGACGGGGATGTCCACAGAAGTGGAATCCCGGGGTTCATGTCCGCTGATCGCGTTCAACATAAGAGCTGTGTCCCGGACATCTTTGCCGAATGGGCCGATCTGGTCCAGAGAAGAAGCGAAGGCTACGAGGCCGAAGCGAGAAACCCGGCCATACGTGGGTTTTATGCCGACGATACCGCAACAGGCTGCTGGCTGGCGGATGGATCCTCCCGTATCTGAACCCAGTGAGGCGATGCACTCCTCGGCAGCTACGGCCGCGGCCGACCCTCCGCTGGACCCACCAGGAATTCTCGTGAGGTCCCAGGGGTTGCGGGTAGGTCCAAAGAATGAGTTTTCCGTGGAAGAACCCATGGCAAACTCATCCATATTCGCTTTGCCCACAAAGACCGCCCCGGCAGCTTTCAGTTTTTCGATGACCGTGGCATCGTAAGTCGGGATAAAATTCTCCAGAATACGGGACCCGCAGGTGGTGCGAATCCCCTGAGTGCAGATTACGTCTTTGATCGCCAGCGGGATGCCTGTCAGAGGACCCGCCTCTCCTTCTTGAAAGCAGGCATCTGCGGCGGCCGCCTGCTCCAGAGCCAAATCCGGTGTAAGGGTAATGTAAGCATGGAGGCAATCTTCCACTTTCTCGATCCGCCGGAGCACGGACTCGGTCACCTCCCGGCAGCTTACTTCTCTCCGCCGGATCATTTCATGAAGCTGGTAGGCGGTCAACTGATGCAGTTCCATCTCTTCACCTGTAAATAACTATGGGACGCGGATTCACCCTGTTAGATTTTTGCTATCTAACAGGGTAAACGCAGAAAATAGAGATTTCATATGTCGCAAGACAGAATGCAGAATAGAGGTGTCCAGTTCATTCTTTAGGTTCCTGGCTGCTGCCTTCTGAATTCAAAATATTAAATCTATAAATCTGCGTCCATCTGCGTCCTATTCAATAATTTTGGGGACGCGAAAGAATCCGCGGTCTCCATCCGGAGCGTTTTTCAGGGAGAGATCTCGGGGGATCGAAGGCTTTAGTGAATCTTCCCGGAAGACGTTAGTCCGGGCCACGGCATGAAAGGTGGGCTCGACCTTGGTCGTGTCCAGCTCCCTCAGTTTGTCCATGTATTCCAGGATGCTGTTCAGCTGGGTGGTGAAGCGCTCTTGCTCAATTTCCCTGAATTTCAGCCTGGCCAGCAAAGCCACATGCTCTACTTCTTCTTTGGTAATCTTCATTCTCAGCTCCCCAGTGAATAAAAATTTCCTTTTAAAAATCAGATTAACACACGCTCCCACCTTTTTTCAAGTTTCCCCGGCCTCCTTA
>JACRCA010000048.1 GCA_016234425.1 Deltaproteobacteria bacterium
AGACTTCCTGGTGTGCTTAGGAGGTGCCTTTTATATGATTATCAGGCTTGGGTATTTAGGTATTGACTGGCCGCCCCTTTCTGGGTAATCTGCCGTTATGGCGAGGAAACCAAGAGTTCACTTTCCGGGGGACTTTATCATATAATTGGTTGGAAAAGAATGTGGTCGAGGGCCGCAAAAGCACAATAAAGAGAATGGGGTCAAGAAATAACGAGGTCTGACCCCATTTCCACGAGCAAAGGCCCCAACGGGTGGTATGCCTCGACGAGGGCTTTGCCGGCAACGACCAGCTCAAGGCCAATGCTGTCCAGATTTTCATAACCAAGGGCGTAACCAGCTTTAAGACGCTATAGGAGGGATATTTTGCCGACTATAAGTGCCTTCTACGGGATTTTGATTCAGATGTTCTGGCAGGAGCACGCGCTGCCTCATTTTCATGCACTCTATGGGGAATTTGAGGCGCTGATCGACATTCGGACACTGGAAGTCATCCGTGGCTCTCTTCCCCGAAGGGCGTTATCATTGGTAATGGAATGGGCAGCCCTACACCAAAAAGAACTGATGGAGGATTGGAAACTATGCGAAACCAAGCAGAGGCCATACAAGATTCCGCCCCTGGAGTAATTCCTCGCGCATCTTGGCGGGTAATCGAGGTCCATGCCTTGGCAGACTACCGTCTCGTGGTTAAGTTCATGGATGGTACGACGGGCGAAGTTGATCTCTCCCGGCTTGTTATGAGCGACAGCGCAGGCGTCTTTGCTCAACTGCGCGACCCGGTGCTATTTGCCCGGGCCTATGTGGAATACGGGGCGGTCGTGTGGCCGGGTGAAATCGACCTGGCACCGGACGCAATGTACGACGAGATAAAGAAAAAGGGGCGGTGGGTTCTGGAATAGATGCTATGAAGCTGTAATTTGACCCTAATCAGCAATACCAGCTCGATGCCATATCGGCAGTGACCAGAATGGGGTCACAAGAGAACGGTGTCAGGAATGGGTAGAGTAGAGAGCTGGCGTAGTAGGGCGATGGGGTGAGAGCCATTTTTATGCATTTTGTGGAGGGGGTCGGGCTTGACTTTTTTAATTTCTCACAAAGCTGACTTTAGCTCTTCCGTTTTCCTCGACGGAATGGTATTCAAATCAACGTGTATAGAATTCTGGCCACATTATAGGCATCGTCCACTCCGCGATGGTGGGTTCCGATGAGCTCCAGCCCCAGGCGGCATAGAGCTTCGTCCATTCCCACTTCCTGCGTAAGCCGATGGCGGATGGCAAAAAGTGTCTTCACATTTATGTGCCTCGGCCCAAAGGGATAGGGAATCCCTTTCAAGCGGCATTCCCTTTCAAACTGATTTCGATCAAAATCTCCATAGCTGGCCCAGACCCGTCTTTTCGTCTTATACCGCTCCTCTAATAAAGCGCAGGCTTCGGCAAAAGGAATCCCCGACTCCACCTGCTTCTGAGTCAGGGTTGTCAGTTTAGTGCAAAAATCACTGACTTTCGAGAATACAGGCCTAACCAGAATACTCTGCCGTTCCGTTATGTCCCCGGCTTGGATGTCAAGAAAGCATACCCCCACTTCAATTACTTCCCTTGGCAGCCTTTTCCCGGTTTCGTCCTCACAGGTGGTCTCCAGATCCACAACGATAATCTTGTCTAGCCCCGCTCTTACCATGATCAACTCCGACCGCCATTATAAGCCAATTTCTCTTGGATGGGAAAACTCATGAATGGGGTCACCCATTAAAAGGCCCCTGTCAAGAGGAAAAACTTATCCTGGGTTTGGGGACGTCGATTCCTACGGTGCATTCTACTTAAGAGGATTCCGCCATCAGGTAACGGGACGCTGGTGCTAGAAAATTAGGGACGTGTCCCATATTTGAAAGGAGAAGGCGGCACGCCCATAAAATTATAAATTTGTGCAAAGGGGGTAAGTCTCAGCAATCCACAAACTAAATGCGGAAACCGGTGTCACGTCTACGTGCAGTCATTAATGCTATCTATCTTGCAGATGAGAGTCCCGCCCCAGGAGTTGCCTATTTGCCTGGGTAGTGATATCTGACTTAGGAGGAGGGGACGAATCCTAAGAGAGCTCGGAAGTAAAAAGCTCGTCGGGCTTTCGTGGAAAGGTTCGTGTCCAGGTCGACATGGAAGATGAGCCAGACCGGGGGCCACAGCATAAAGGGGAGAGGAGCTGACTGAATTTTTCAGTCATTCCATTTTTCATCCGCTCTGGGGGGGGTAGGGCAGGAGGATATCAGGAGACGGGGGCATATTTTGAGGCTTTTTCTCACCAGCCGACGAAAGGGCTGGCGCGAGGTTATGGGGGCAGGCAACGGTAATAAGGTATTTCTTTCTTCGGTTTCTTATGAGATTCTAGGTTAGAGGGATGTTCTTGAAAATATGAATTTCTCTTTGATATTATAAATCAAAATATCAGGAAGGTCCCTCAAACTCTTAAGCATTATAGAGAAAGGGGGCAGTATGATTAAGCTAATTGCATTGATTTTTAAAAAACGTGACCTTACGGATGAAGAGTTCTACAGGTATTGGAAGGAAAAACACGGGCCTCTGGTGGGAAAAGTCATCCCCGGATTGAGAAAATATACCCAAAATCATTTCATAAAGCTGCCCGGTTTAAAATATGAGGGCGAAGGCTTCGTAGAGCTCTGGTTTGATGACCTTGAGGTGGTAAAAAAATATCTTGCCTGGCGGCAATCAGATGCAGCCCGGCCTCTGCTGGATGATGAAGACAAATTTATCGATCGAAGTAAGACCGTTAGATACATCGTTGAAGAGCACATCATTATCAAATAGTAGTCGAAAATGGGGTCATAGTAATTGGGGTCACACCTGCTTATTGACATTTGTCTATCTTTCTCGCTAAATTGAATGCTTAGTATGCCAAGCTTTAAGGTCTTACCCGTGACGAACTCCGTTACATCCTTGACCCCAAAGACGTTTACGGCCCAGATTTCCCCGGCGAAACATTCCGCGTCCTAAAAGAAAAAGAAGAACGCGAGTTTCGAGAATGGGGCCCGGGGTCAGGCAATTGTAATAAAGTATTGAAATAGATTAAGTAGCGAATGCGGTCAGACCAAGGCAAATGGTTGGTCTTTTGAATTGAGATTGAAAAAATCAGGCTTGGAATTGTATTCTTGTACAGATATTTCGTTTAGAATAATGCGTAAGCCCCCACCAAATCCTACAGTTCTTCGCCCTCAGGGGATCAAGATTACCCTCCCCAAACCCACTCTAATCATCGATAGCATGGAG